>CAMLKV010000059.1 GCA_946480635.1 uncultured Flavobacterium sp. | reverse complement strand
GATTTTTTAATTAAAACACCCGTTGCCTGAAAAGCGTAAGTAACTTTTGGCTTAGTGATTTTATTAATTTCTTCTTGAGATTTTTTTCCATCCTTAGCATAGTGACGTAATTCTTCAACAGAAACCACATCAATGTAAGCTTTACCGTTTACAATTGCTTCACTACCATCTGCATTAAGAGGAACAAAAAAACCATAATCTTTAAAACGAACAAAAGAATTGTTATTATCTGACAAATCCATATTCATCCAACAACCTTTCTTTTTACAAACCTCTTTAATTTTAGATTTGAATTTAATAACAACTGTGTCACCCTTTTTTAGAGTCTTATACTTTTTAAGCATCGCCTTTTCAGTTAATACTCCAGAGGCAGTAAATTTTTCACCAAATAAAGCGTAATCATTAGTATTAATAGCTGTAGCTTTTTTAGATTGAGCTGTGCCACTATTAGAAACTAGGAAAAGAGAAAATGCAACAAGTAAAAATACTTTTTTCATATAGTTAGTTTTGATTTTAAATGCAAATCTATAAGAAATAGCGTAAAACGTATATTAACTTTAACATAAATCTAAAAAAATTAACAAAAAAGCAATGAAGCCTAAAATAATTTAGAATATTAAAAAAAATAACAGATTTGTAATCAAATATTGACCATAATTTAACAATGGGGTTTATTTTTTATTAAATTAGCAAAAAATAATTGAGTAAATGAGCTTACAAACTACTGGCGAAATTGATATTATCAAGGCCGCTACTTCAAAGATTGACCAAGTTGACTTCGAAAAACTAACTTTTGGTAGTGTATTTACAGATCATATGCTAGTTTGCGATTACCGTAATGGTGCTTGGGAAAAACCCGTAATTAAACCTTACGAACCTTTTGTTTTAGATCCTTCTGCAAAAGTTTTCCATTATGGACAAGCTATTTTTGAAGGTATGAAAGCTTATAAAAAAGAGGATGATTCGGTTTGGTTATTTCGTCCAGAAGAAAATCATCTTCGAATGAATAAATCGGCAGTACGTATGTGTATGCCCGAAGTTCCTCAATCTATTTTTATTGAAGGATTAAAAGATTTAATTCGTTTAGATGAGGCTTGGGTAAAAAAAGGAAAAGGTAACACCTTATATATCCGTCCTTTTATGATTGCTATTGGAAGCGGAGTTATTGCTCAACCTTCTACACAATATCGTTTTTGTATTATTATGTCTCCTGCTCGTGCTTATTATTCTGGAGAAGTAAAAGTACTTATTGCTGATTACTATAGCCGTGCGGCAAATGGCGGTATTGGAGCTGCAAAAGCTGCAGGAAACTATTCAGGCCAGTTCTACCCTACTCAATTAGCACACAACGCAGGTTTCCAACAAATTATTTGGACAGATGATGCTACTCATACAAAACTTGAAGAGTGTGGTACAATGAATGTTTTCTTTAGAATTAACGATACATTGTATACTGCCCCAACTAGCGATAGAATATTAGATGGAGTTACACGAAAAAGTTTAATTGATTTAGCAAAACGTGAAGGCATTAATGTTGATGTTCGCCCTGTTCTGGTTGATGAATTAGTTCAAGCTGCTAAAGATGGAAGTTTAAAAGAAATTTTTGGTGCTGGAACCGCTGCTGTAGTAAATCCAATTGTAGGATTTCAATACAAAGACGAATATTTTGAATTACCTAAATTAGAAAAAACCTTTGCAGGTGATTTGAAAGAAAAATTGACTAACATTCAATACAAATTAGCCGAAGATACTTTTGGATGGACTGTAGAAGTTTAATTTGAACTACTAAATACAAAAAAGGCGATTTATTTGAAAATCGCCTTTTTATTTTTTAAAAAATTACAATTAACCTAATATCTCTTCAAAATTAGGTTTAAAATAGTTAGGACCTTTCATTACTTTCCCATCTTCACGGTAAATTGGCTTTCCATCTTCTCCTAATTTACTCATGTTACTACGTTGAATTTCATCAAAAACCTCTTCAATTTTATGTTGCAGTCCGTGTTCTAGAATTGTTCCGCACAAAATATACAGCATATCACCTAGAGCATCAGCAATTTCTACTATGTCATTATTTTGAACCGCTTCAAGATATTCTTCATTTTCTTCCTTCATTAAATTAAAACGAAGAAGGTTTGTATTCTCTCCTAAATCCCCTGTTGGTGTTTCTTTTACTCCTAATCCAAAAGAAGTGTGAAATTCTTTTACAGCGTTAAGTTGTTTTTGCATTTTTCCCGTATTTATTTGAGTTGCAAAATAGCAATATCAATCCACAATTACTTATTTTTACAGAAAAAAATTATGTTTAGTAAAGGTCAACTTTTATTTGCCGTTCTTTTCTTTGTTTCTTTTGTTTGCGTAATGATTTTTGCATATCGAAAAGATTTAAAGTTACACAAACAATACTACAAAGGTAGTTTATGGATATTAATTGCTTTTCTGGTTTTCATTGGTCTATTATTCGTAATCAAATCGTTGTTAAAAGAATAAAGAAAATTATCTTTTTTTAACATTTTTTTTTATTTTTACTCGACCAAGACTTACCTACAAAATAACTCATGAAGATTGCAAAATATTTAGTTTTACTTCTCCTTTTGTTAGCAGGGACCATTTCAGTTTTTGTTGCTACTAAAGACGGAAAATATTCTGTAAAAAGATCCAAACTTATTGATTTACCTAAAGAAACAGTCTATAAATATGTTTCTGACAGAAAGAACTGGGACTCTATAAATCCTTGGAAAGATGAAAATTTAAAATTAATTGATTTTCAAGATACCGAAGAAGGAATAGTTACTCAAAAAATTCTTTTAGGAGAGGTTGAAAGTAACCTTACGCTACACATTAAAGACACACTTTCTAAAAAGACATCAGTTGAGTGGTCTACTGAAGGAAGTATGAGTTTCAGAGACAAATTCCTAAGTATTATTGGTAAAGGAAGTAAAAATAATTTTGATAATAAATTTGACGAAGGTTTAAATACAATTAATACTATTTTGACCAGAGAAATTAAAAGCATTAATGTAAAACTTGAAGGTTTTGTTAGATTAGATACTATATTTTATATTCAACGTCCTGTTGCTTGTAAAACTGAAGATTTACCTAAACAAATAAAAAATCAATTACCTAAGCTAAAACAATTACTTGCGAATGCAAACGTAACTGCAAAAGGATCTCCTTTTATTATCTACCATAAAAAAGATACGATTAATGATGTAATTACTTTTTCGGTAGCATTACCAACAGAGAAAAAGGTATATACAACTTCTGAAAGTGATATTTTCAACGGTCAAACAAATCCGTTTGGAGCAGTAAAAGCAACTTTAACTGGAAACTACGTTAATAAAAAAGAAGCTCTTGTAAAAATTAATGAGTTCATTAAAAAGAATAAATTGGAACAAAGCCCTACCTATAAAGTAATAGAGTTCATTCCTAAAAATGTTCTAACGGAGAAATCGGCTTCGACTTGGGTAACTGAAATTTATATTCCTGTAAGGCCTATAAAAGTTGTACAGGTTAAAAAAGTAAATACTGTAAATCAGGATTCGATTACAAAATCAATTGTAAAAGATATTCTTAATGCAGATAAAAATAAAAAATAACTACAATAAAAAAAACCGAGATTATTAAGTCTCGGTTTTTTATTAAATATTTAAATCACTTTTATCTCTTTAATAAATATTTCACAACTGTCTCAGCTGCATGAAGTCCAAATAAAGCCGGCATCCAGCTATTGGTTCCATAAAACGATTTTTTAAAGTTTGAACCGTCAGTCATTTTTACACTGCTGTAATCAGGCCTTTCAAACGAGTAAACTACTTTCACTCCACTTGATATTCCTTCCGATTTTAATCTTCGACGAACTTGCTTTGCTAACGGACAATAATCTGTTTTACTAATATCTTTAACACATACTTTACTAGCTTCAAACTTTCCGCCAGCACCCATATTGCTTATAATTTTAATTTTTTTTCTTTTAGCAGCAAGAATCAAATTTAGCTTTGGCGTTACACTATCAATACAATCCATAACGTAATCATATTCGTCAGTAACAATTTCATTTGCCCTTTCTGGAGATAAAAACTCTTGAATAACTTTCAATTCTAATTCTGGGTTAATATCCATCAATCTAGCTGCCATTAATTGCACTTTAGGCAAACCAACTGTTGAATGCAAAGCCGGTAATTGACGATTAATATTTGTTATATCTACAACGTCACCATCAACAATAGTCATTTTTCCAACTCCAGCGCGGGCCACAAACTCAGCAGCAAATGAACCAACACCTCCCATACCTACAACAAGGACATTTGCGTTTTTAAGTTTCTCTAATCCTTCTGTTTTAAATAATAATTCCGCTCTTTCTTGCCAAACTGCCATTTCAATAAGTTTTTAATTTCAGATTATAGTTCAAAAACTGTTTTAAAGTTTTCTTCAACCTGTTTTTCTATATTATTCTTTTTAATTTCTGAAGCCTTTTCATATACTTCAATTATTGATTCTTCTACTGTATCTGTTTCTAGAAAAAATCTATCATTTGGCACTTGTTCAAAAACTGATGAAAGCTCAGGGTTTCTTAACAAATATTTTCCAAAAGAAAGATAAAATCCATTATCTAAAAGTGATTTAGCTACTTGCCAGTTTTTTGAAAACCCGTGTATAATCATTGGAGTTTCAATTTGCATACGTTTTTTAACCTCAATCACTTCTTGGTAAGCAGAAACGCAGTGCAAAATTACAGGTTTTTTATGCTTTTTTGCAAGTTCTAGTTGTTTTTCAAAAACTTGGAGTTGAATATCCATCGGAATTTCAATTCGCTTGTCTAAACCACATTCTCCAAGTGCCAAACAATTTTTGAGCTGGAGTTTATCATCAATTATGCTTAAATCATTCTGAAGATTATCCAAATTTATATACCACGGA
Source organism: uncultured Flavobacterium sp. (assembly GCA_946480635.1). Next base: position 4,690 of record CAMLKV010000059.1, on the reverse strand, counting down.
TGAATACCAATCGAATAATATAACAACTCACTATCAAATTCATTAGGGTATTGATTTACAACTTCTAAAACATTTGAAAGATCAGTTTTTTTATGTGTATGCAGATTATAAAGCATTAGTCATGGAATTTTTTAACACCAGCCTTTATTTCGATATTCAAATCATTTTCTAGTGGAACAAGCGGACAAGAATATTTATGATTATAAGCACAATAAGGATTGTAAGCTTTATTAAAATCTAAGATCATAACATCCTTTTTAGGAATTCGGGCATCTAGATACCTTCCTCCTATATAACTTTCTTTTCCACAGGTTAAATCTGTAAAAGGCAAAAACAAATAATCTTTGAATCCAGGCTTTTTACTCAAATCTATATTTTGATAGATATTCAATTTGAATGTCTTCCCTTCTAATGTAAAATGTAATTCACCATACTTTTTATATTTCGGTAATCTAGTAGTTGTGGTTTTCATTTCAAAAACTTTCTCTCGCTTAGCTTTTACAAACTTTGCTTCTACAATATATTTATTATCAATAGGATAAAAGTCAAGGCTTTTAAAAACTTTTAAATCTTCTTCCGCTAAAGGAGACGAAGTACTATCTGCAAATTCTTTATTAAGGTTCTGCTGATATTCTAATGAAGTTTCAACCTTTTCTTGTGCATTTAAACAAATTGAAAAGAAGAAAATTAATAAATAAGAATACTTTTTCATTATAAAAATTTTAACAAAAATACTTCAAAACCACTGAAGCAGCAACATCTTATTTTCGTAAATTTGGGCTTTACTCCTACAAATGCTTCAAAACGCCATTAATCGTTACTTCGATAATTTTAAAGGTTTCTCAAGAGAAATTTGGATTTTAACACTCATCACTTTCATCAATAGAGCAGGAACAATGGTTTTACCATTTCTGTCTAAGTATTTAAAAGAAGATTTACATTTTTCCTATTCACAAGTAGGATGGGTTATGGTTTGTTTTGGCACTGGATCCATGATTGGTTCTTGGCTGGGAGGAAAACTTTCTGATAAAATAGGCTTTTATAAAATCATGATTTTTAGCTTGTTTTTTAGTGGAATCGCTTTTTTTATACTTCAGTTTATAACCTCTTTTACAGGATTATGTCTAAGCATGTTCTTTATTATGGTTATTGCCGATATGTTTAGACCCGCTATGTTTGTATCTCTTGGTGCTTATGCAAAAAAAGAAAACAGAACCAGAGCATTAACACTGGTGAGATTAGCTATTAATTTAGGCTTTGCTGCTGGTCCAGCAATGGGTGGTCTAATAATCATGAATATTGGTTATAGAGGATTATTCTGGGTTGACGGAGCTACTTGCATAATTGCCATTTTAATATTTTGGCTAACAGTAAAAGAAAAGAAAAAATCTAAGTTTACTGATAAAGAGCATCCCGGAGAGATACTCACTCACTCCGTTTTTAAAGACAAACCATTTTGGATATTCCTAGCTTGTTGTACCATTACAGGAATCTTATTCTTCCAACTATTTACAACAATTCCTTTGTATCATAAAGAACAATTTAATTTAACCGAGTTTCAAACTGGATTATTATTAATGATGAACGGATTATTAATTTTTGTCCTTGAAATGCCAATTGTTAGTATTGTTGAAAGAAAACAAATTAATAAAGTTAAAGTAGTAACATTTGGAGCTTTAGCAATGACAATAAGTATGCTTTTAATGCTTATTAATATGTGGAGTGGAATTTTAATCATTATGATGCTCTTTATGACATTTGGAGAAATGTTTGCGTTTCCTTTTTCAAATTCTTTTGCAATGAGTAGAGCACCTAAAGGACATGAAGGTAGGTACATGGCTATTTTCACAATGAGTTATAGCTTGGCTCACATCTCTTCTGCTAAAATTGGAATGGAAATAGTTTCCTATTTCGGCAAAAAATTTGGTCTTGAAATGGGCTATCAAATCAATTGGGCTTTTATGGCATTCTTAGGCTTAATAGCAATTATTTTAGGAATTTGGGTTTACAACCTTGTTCAAAAAGAAAAACAACAATCTGAAATAGAAAGAAATACAACTTTACATTCTTAAAAATAACTTAAAATTTAGTTAAATAACTATAAAAATAGTTTGCTAACTAAAAAAGTAGTTGTATGTTTGAACTATCAATTATTCAATCATGCAAAAGTTAACCAACAAAGAAGAAGAAATCATGCAAATTTTATGGAAGCTAAAAAAGGCTTTCGTAAAAGAAGTAATGGCAGAAATTACAGAAGAAACCCCACACTATAATACACTTTCTACTATAATAAGAAACTTGGAGGATAAAGGCTATGTAGGGCACAATGCTTTTGGAAATACTCATCAGTACTACCCTATTGTCACTATCGAAGAATATAGAAAACGTTTCATGAAAAACGCGATTGAAAATTACTTCAACAGTTCTTATAAAAATTTAGTTTCCTTTTTTGCAGAAGAAGATAAAATATCAGCAAAAGAGCTTAGAGAAATTTTAGAGATAATAGAAAAAAAGGAATAGTATGGAAAATGTTTTCATATACTTTTTAAAGGCTAGCGCATTAATTGCTGTCTATTTCACAGCATACTATTTCTTGTTAAGGAAAGAAACGTTCTTTAATACAAATAGATGGTTTTTACTAGCAGGATTATTCACATCTGCAATCCTCCCTCTATTTTTTATCAAAAAAACCATTTGGGTAGAAAAACAAAAAGTCTCAATAGATGATTTAATCCAATACAGTAAGGCTCAAATTATTCCTAAAACAGAATCTTTTACCATTGACTGGAACCAAATTCTAATTGCTTTTTATGTAGTCATTTCAGCATTTTTATTGATTAAAGTAATTACAAACTTAGTTTCATTAGTTAAGCTATTACATAATAAAGAGGTAATCAAAAAAGATAAGTTTTCATTAGTAGATTTAAACGAAGACATTGCTCCTTTTTCATTTTTCAATTACATAGTATTTAACTCCGATTATTATACAAATGAAGAATTGAGAAGCATTCTACTTCATGAAAAGGTTCATAGTGAGGAAAAACATTCTTTAGATGTAATGATTGCAAAAATTTTCTGTATTGTGTTCTGGTTTAATCCATTTATGTGGCTGTATAAAAAAGCAATCATTCAAAACTTAGAATATATAGCCGATCAAAAAGCATGTTTACAAATTGAAGATAAAAAAACATATCAAAAAGCACTATTAAAAGTAGTTTCTCATCAAAACTGCTTATCAATCACAAATCATTTTTATCAATCATTAATCAAAAAACGAATAGTTATGCTAAACAAAAATCAATCCCACAAAAGAAATTCATGGAAATACACAGTAGTAATTCCAGTACTTGTAGCCTTTTTTATTTTGTTCCAAATAAAAGTTATTGCCCAGGAACGTGAAAGTAAAATTGTAGAAAAACAAGTAGACAAAAAAGTTGTATCAATTGTAATTGATAAAAATTCATCCGACAACGACATTAAAAAAGATGCAGATATGCTTAAAAAAGAGCATAATGTAAATTTAAAAGTATCTAAAATAAAAAGAAATTCACAAGGAGAAATCACTGGTATCAAAGTAGAATACAAAGACAATGACGGAAACAATGGTTCTATGCAATCTCAAAGTGATACTCCTATTGAACCTATTCATTTTTATAAAGAATCAAGTAACGATGGAAGAAACAGAATTGGTTTTGGCAAGCCTAGAATGGAATTAAAAAGATCACATGGAATGAAGCGTCTTGCTGAATTGAACAAAGATTTTGACGAAGATGAATTAGAAAGAAAAATAGAAAAAGAAGTTGAGGAAGGCTTAAATAAATCTTTTGCTTGGAGTTTCTCTGACGATGACAGCAAAGATGGAAAGTCTATTGAACGTAAAATTGTAATCAGAAAAGACGGTAAAAACGGGAAACCAGAAGTTATTATAAATGGAGAAAAATTAGATATTCCTCTGGCAGACTTAGAAAAAATGGACAAAGATTTTGATGGTAAATTCGAATTTAAATCTGGTGACAATGGTCCTTTTATATTTAAATTCAATGATGAAGAAATAATGCATTTTAGTCCAGAAGACATCGAAAGAATAAAAGAAGATGCAATGGAAAGTTCAAAAGCGATGGAAATCTCTAAAATTCATATGAAAAAAATGAAAGAGCATATGGAAAAAATGCGCCCAGATATGGAAAGAATGAGAGAGAAAATGCAATATGATAAAGAAGAGCGTAATATAGAAATGCAAAAAGCTCGTGAGGAAATGCAAAAAGCTCGTGAGGAAATGCTTAAGGCTAAAGAAGAGATGAAGAAAGCCCGTGAAGAAATGGAAAAAGCAAAATCAGAAATGAAAACCAGAAAAGCTTAATAGGATAAAGACTGCCAATTGGCAGTCTTTTTTTATCTTTGTCAAAAACAAAATGTATGTATAAAATCTTAGCTAAAATAAATAAGCTTATTCTACCAAGTTTTACTAAACAACAACTGGATATTGCTAAAGCAAAAAAATGGCAAATGGCAATTATAGGTTGGCGATACTACGTAACTAAAAGAGCACTAGGAAATTAAAAAATAAACAAATATTTTTTAAAAATCTTGTTTGCATATTAATCAAATATCTCTATATTTGCACCCGCAATCAGCAAGATACTTCTACTGATTACAAAAAAAAGGCCTCGTGGCGCAACTGAATAGCGCA
>CAMLKV010000058.1 GCA_946480635.1 uncultured Flavobacterium sp. | reverse complement strand
TAACTTCTTTTCTCTAAATATTGCACAACCCATGTACTGCTACTCAACCGTAGCCTTTCATAAAAATGTATTTAAAAATTCTGGAAATTTTGATGAAAAAATAACGTTTGCCGAAGATATTGATTTCAACGTAAGAGCCAATCTGAATAATCTTTTGGCTTATTCAAGTAAAGTTTGTGCTTCTTATAATTTACTTTCAGAAAATCAAATCACTACTTCTAGTATAAGTAATAAAATTCTTCCTGATTTAGATAAATATCAATCTCTTTGTACAAAACAAAATGGTTTAGAAAAATATCTAGATTTTAACAGGTATGTTTTTGCAATGCATTATAAAACAGAAAAAGAGCATATTAGATTTAATGAAATAAAAGGAAAAATAAATTATAAAAACTTAACTACTAAACAGGTATTATTACTAAAATCACCTTTGTTTATTGTCTTTATAATTCGAAAATTAAAGTCGTTCTTGATTAAGTTCAATATCAAGATTTCAAGTTATTAACGTAATCCAGAAAAACTTTAAAATCTCTAATGTAATCCTCTTCATCAAAAACATCTGAAGACAAAACTAGACAAACTGCTCCAGAAGAAAAATTTTCCAATTCTCTCCAAATATTGCTACGTATTAAAAGTCCTTTATTAGGCTTATTTAAGGAAATTGTTTTCTCCTCTTTTCCGCTTTTTAAAATTACATCAAAACTCCCTGAAAGAGGTATTAAAAATTCTATTTGCTCTTTGTGGGCATGTCCTCCTCTTGTTGCTGAACTGGGTACGTCAAACAAATAATAAACTCGATTTACTTTATAGGGAAGTACTTCTTTTTCAATAACTGCAATATTTCCTCTATAATCTTCAATTGTTGGTATTTCTATCAATTCAATATTCATACAACTAACTTACATTTATTTTTAGATAATCTAACCACTGTTTGCCAATATTTTCAACTGAAAAATTCTGAATGCTTATTAAAGAATTATTTTTACAAACTTCGTATAAACTTGGATTCTCTATCATTTCATTCATTCCTTCCCCTAACTTTTCGAAATTTTGATTCTCAATTAAGAGCCCATTTTTTTTATTAATAATAATTTCACTAGGTCCAGATGGACAATCAAAAGCTATTACTGGTGTTTTACATGCTAAGGCTTCTAAAATAACCATAGGTAAACCTTCAAATTTACTAGATAATACTAAATATTTTGCTTTACTGAAGTAAGCAAAGGGATTACTAACCTGTCCCTTAAATACAACTTGGTTCTCTAAATTTAAGGATTTAGCTAATTCTTGCAGTTCAAGTTTCTTAGATCCCTCACCAAGCAATAGCAGTTTTATGTTCTTTTTAGGCAAAATAGAACTTGCATATGCTAAAATTAGTTTATCAAATTGTTTTATATCATCATTCATTCTGCCAGCACAAACAATAAAATCGTAGTTATCCTCTATACTTTCATTTGATTTCTTTTGAATTTCTTCAATTGTTATTGGATTATGAATAATTCTTAAATTATCAAAACCATATTTCTCATAAACCAACTCGTTTATTTGATTTGTAATGGTTACAATTCCATATGCTTTCTTATGTGTACTCTTTGCAAGAAATTTATATTTAGAGAAATATAAATCAATCATGAAATTATGAATTGTATATATAGTTGGGGATTTAAAAATAAATCTTGCAATAATCCATTCCTGCAAAAAATTATGTTTAGCTCTTGAATCAATTATGAAATCAAATTTGTTATCGTCAATATATTTTTTAAAAACTTTGAACTTTTCAACTTTACCATTTATCTTACCTAAATTTAAAAGAGATCCTGAAAAGGAATACTCTACACTATCAATAAAAATAACGTGGTGTGTTTCAATATTTTGACTTACAAAAAAATCTGAAAGTATAGCAGCTACTCTTTCTGCTCCACCCGTTGATAAACATTCACTAACTAAACAAATCTTGTATTTTTTTTGTACTAAAGGCACAGAAATAGTATTTTTAAACCTCAAATATAATCATTAATGAGGATTTTACTTGTTGGAGAGTACAGCAGACTACATAATACTTTAAAAGAAGGTTTAGAATCATTTGAACACGAAGTCATTATTGTAAGTGATGGTGATGGATTCAAGAGTTTTCCAACAGATTATTCAATTGCCCCAAAATGGTGCAATATTTTTTTTATAAACATAATTCGACAGGCTATATTCAAATTGACAAGCTTTGATATTGCAAAAATTGAAAGAGGTATCCGATTTTATGTTTTATCACCTAAATTAAAAAAGTTTGATGTTGTACAAATAATTAATGAGTTACCAATTCATACAATTCCATTTTTTGAACTTTTTTTATTAAAAAAACTCAAAAAGGAGAACTCAAAATTCTTTGTACTTTCTAGTGGTGTTGATTTTTGGAACATATCATATTATCTAAAAAACAAATCTTATAAATCAATTTTTCAACCTTTATTTGAAAATCAACAATTAAAAGAAAATTATAAATTTTGCTTTAATTACTTAAAACCAAGTCATAGTAAGATTAATAAATTCCTTTCCAATCATTGTGATGGTATCATTGCAACAGATTTTGATTATGTAATACCCATTGTGTCACATCCCAAATTTCTGGGACTAATTCCAAACCCAATCAATATTTCAAAGCTTAAAATACCAGAAATTGAAATGAATGATAAAATCGTTATCTTTTTGGGTATTAATGAATGGAATTATTATCAAAAAGGTATAAGCTATTTTGAAGAAGCATTAAACATAATTAAAACGAAATTTAAGGAAAAAGTTGAAATCATAATTGCAAAAAATCTTCCTTATAACCAGTACATTAACCTTTATAATGGTGCTCATATAGTATTAGATCAAGTTTTTGCAAATGATCAAGGCTATAACGCCTTAGAGGCAATGGCAAAAGGTAAAGTTGTTTTTACTGGAGCTGAGAAAGACTTTATAGAATATTATGAAATAGATAAAAATGTTTGCATTAATGCAAAAGCAGACGTAGAATATTTAGTTGATGAATTAAGTTTTTTGATTGAAAACCCTGATGAAATAATTGAACTAGGAAAAAGAGCAAAAAAATTTATCGAAGATTATCATAATTATAAAAAAATAGCTAACCTTTACATTGAAACTTGGCAAAATCAAGACAAAGCAGTACAATCATAAATTAAATGAGCACAAACATTATATCAGATAAAGCAAAAATTGGGAAAAATGTTACAATTGGTAATTTTTGTATCATAGATGAAGACGTTGTAATTGGAGACAATACAGTAATAAAAAACTATGTAGAACTTAGAAAAGGAACCATAATAGGTGAAAATTGTTTTATTGATTCTAAAGTTGTTTCATCGGGAAATTGTGTTATTGGAGATAATGTTACTGTTAGATATGATAGTATTATAGCTCGAGGTGTAAAAATTGGAAATAATACTTATATAAGTCCTAAAATGATGACCAATAATTTGGACACAAAAATGGATCAAATTGGTGGAGCTAACATTGGTAGTAATGTTTTTATTGGTACTAATTGCGTTTTACAACACGGAATAAAAATTGGTGATAATAGTGTTCTAGGCTCAATGTCATTTGTTACTAAAGATGTGCCTGAAAATGAAATTTGGTTTGGTATTCCTGCAAAATTCCAACGAGAAGTTTAGACTTTAAAATGATTCCAAATCATTTTATATTTTTTCAAAATCTCTTTTTCGTTTTCCCAATCTCTTGAATAATTTTCTTTTATAAGTTTTGCTGGTATACCACCTATTAAAATATTTTTACCAAAATTAGAATAGTCTTTATTGCATAATGTATTTGAAGCAATAACACAAAAATCAGGCGTTTCTGTTCCTGGCATAAAAGAGACCCTGTTTGAAACTGCATTATGCGAACCCAAAACAATTGGAGCAGTAATAGGATATTTCTCTTGAGTCTCCGTATTTATCATTGGGTGAGAATTTGTATCTATAACTTGTGATTGATACCCAATTCCTGTCCATTCGCCTAAAGTAATGCTCTCCATACAAATTAATTTTACTTCAGATCCTAAACAAGACATGTAACCAAAATTACAGGTTGCATTTTCAGCTATGTATAAAAAAACATCTTTCCCCATATGCATGGGACCATTAAAAATAAGTTTACCTTCAATAAATACTTCAGCTATTTTTTTTCGTTTTTTATTTATTTCAAACTGCTGTCCAAAACCAATCATTCCCCTTTCAATAGGACCATTTATGACAACTTCACCTTTAATACTTTGAAAACTAACTTGACCGTAAAAAACAACAGGTGTTTTAATAGCAATAGAAAAAGGAAATTTTTTGAAGTTAAAATAAAGTGTCTTAATCCAATTAATGGTCAAAAAAAACTTGAGTTTATGATAAAACATCTTGGTTTTTCTTAAATATTTTTTCACCACATTAATCATTTTTTAAATTTTGAAGCAATTATTTCTTTAAAATTCAACTTTTTATCTAACTGGGTATAAGAATATAGCATTGAAATTACAATTAACAAAATCATCACTATCCACTTTAATAATATCATAGATATAAACGAAGAACTAAAACTAATTAAACAAATCATAACACAAATCAAAAAAGAAGTATTGAATTCATCTTCTATATAAAATCCGTATTTTCTCTTAGCAATTACCCGCATTGCAAAAAAATGAATTATATAATAAATCAAAAAACTTATCCCTAATCCTTCCAATCCCCAAAAATAGTATCCAATTATGTTTAAAACCAAAGAAGCTATATTAAAAATTACAGAATTGGTTATGAAAAGTTTTGAATCTCCTTTGGCAATCAAAATATAGCCAATACCCCAAGAAACCGTTTTAAACAACATTCCTAAAATTCCCCAAACAATCATTGATGATATAGGCAAAAATTCTTCTGAATAAAGTAGTTTTATTATTAAAGAAGAAAATGCAATACATCCAACAATAACTGGTGTAATTAGCAAAACTGCAGTATAAATTTGTTCAAAAACAACTTTTCTTATTTTCGAATCATCATCAATTATTGTAGTTAATTTGGGATAATAATCCGTACCCATCACTGTAAAAATAATACCTACATAGGAGTTTAAAATTGTAAATCCTGCATTATAATATCCTACAACTTCTATTCCTCCATTTCTAGATAAATAAATTTGTAGTAAATATGAAACTAAAATTGTCATTAAACCCCCTAGACTTAATACTAAGCCCAAGCGAATCATTTCTTTACCTTCTTTTAAAGTATCTGCAAACTTTACGTTTTCTTCTTTTAAGTAAGAAATACTTTTTTTGGAATATAAAATTACAATAACATAACTAATAATAGTTGCTGCAATTATTGAAGGTACAATCCCATCAACTTTAAAAAAATAATATAATGGCAATGATATTATCAAGCCTAAAAAACTTCCATAAAGATTTGCTTTTGCTAAATCCTGAACTTTTCTCAGTCCTTGAAAAATTGAATTTTTACCGTTAATTATTTGCCTTATCAAAATGGAAATTGAAACCCATTGAAACAACATTTTATAATCTGTGTTACTAAAAGTTAGAACACTCAATTTTTCAGAAAAAAGTAATGTGATAATAAAGCCAATAAAACCAGTAATAAATGAAACTCTATTTATTATTTGAGCTATTCTTGATAATTGTTTTAGATTTTCTTCATTACTAGCAACTTCTCTAACAGAACTAGTCTCAATTCCGCAACTAGTGATTCTAACAATCAAATCTATTGTAGAATTCAATACACTTATTATTCCTACTCCAGCTGGTCCAATAAAAATTGCGATTGCTTTAGTTTTTATTATCCCAATGATGATATTAAAAAACTGTATACCTCCAAAAATTGAAGTTACTTTAAGAATTTGTCTATATGCGGCTTTATCGTTAGACAAACTAAAAATTATTTAAAATTTGAATCACTTTATTTACCTCATCATCTGTCATTACTGGGCTCATTGGCAAACTCAATACTTCTTCGTGGATTTTTTCAGTAATTGGAAATGACAATACATTCCAATCTTTCATTGCCTGTTGTTTATGTGGCGCAACTGGATAGTGAATTAACGTTTGGATTCCGTTATTAGATAAATATTTCTGCAATTCTTCTCTGTTTTTCGTACGAATCACAAACAAATGGAAAACATGATCTTTCAATTCCTTACAACCAGGAAGTATAATCTTTTCATTATTAATTTCAGAAAAATATGCGTTTGCTATTTCTCTTCTTCTGTTATTATCACTATTCAAATTTGGCAATTTACAATTTAGAAAAGCTGCCTGAATTTCATCCAAACGTGAATTGAAACCAATCAGTTCATTATAATATTTCTTTTCCGAACCGTAATTTCTAAGTTTATTAATAGTTTCTGCAAGTTTAAAATCATTTGTAACGACTGCTCCACCATCTCCTAATGCTCCCAAATTTTTACCTGGATAAAAACTAAAAGTTCTTGTGTGACTTCCTTTAAAATTTAAGCCGTGTGCCTGAGCACAATCTTCAACAATTTGCAACCAATTTCTATTATATCATCCATATTAGCCAATTGGCCATATAAATGGACCACCAAAATTCCTTTCGTCTTAGCCGAAATTTTTTCTTCAATAAGCTTAGGATCAATGTTAAAAGTATCAAAATCAGGTTCAACCAAAACGGGAACTAATCCAGCGTGTAAAATCCCAAGAATTGAAGCGATATAAGTGTTTGCTGGAACTATAATTTCGTCGCCCTTTTGCAAATTTCCATTTTCAATATAAGCTAAAAACGAAAGTGTAATAGCATCCAATCCGTTTCCTATTCCAATACAGTATCTTGATTTACAATAATTGGCAAAATTCTCTTCAAATGCTTTTACTTCATTTCCTAAAATATACCAGCCACTATCCATCACCTGCTTCAATTTATTTTGAAAAGCTTCTTCGTAAGGCTTATTTATTTTATGAATATCTAAAAATGAAATCATTTTAACACATTAAGTAAGTTGATAAATTTAGAAGTTGAGACTTCGTAAAAGTCCTGAATTATTGTTGAGGCTCCAAAGCTTTCTTTCCAAAAAGACAAACCACTATTAAGAGTTTTACCATTGTTCTCGTTAGAAATTCCAAAGTCTAAAAACTTTTTGTCTTTAAAAACATTAGTTATCAAATTGTAGTACAAATAATCAAGACTGCCTAATTCATTTTTGGATGAATTAGCCGAAATATATTGCGCATGAGCCACTTGATGGCTTTCAAAAATTGTGGTACCTGCAACAATTTCACCATTTTTATACACGTTAAATTGACGGATATTTTTCGAAAATTTAGAATGTAAATACTCTATTTCTTTTAATGAATGAACTGGTAAAGCGTTATGTTTTTCGTTCAAATTTGGAATTAAAATAGAATTCCAGAATTTCTCAAAATTTGATTCTTCAACTATTTTTAACTCATTCTTTATTCCTTTAGAAACTCCTTCCATCCTGCCTTTAGAAATAGTATACCCTTTTTCTAAATCTATGACTGCTAACGAATCTCTTCTTATCAATTGAGCTTCTAACAAAAACAAAACATAAAGAGTTTCATCTGCAGGTCTTACATGGTAAATGCTCGGGATACATTTGATGGTGATTTTTTCAAAGCCAATATCATTCAAAAACTTTAAAACATCATGAAAAACATTTATGACAGTTTCTAATTTTAAATTGTCTTTGTAAATCAATCCACCATAAGTTAAACCTTGATGTGAAAATAACTCCCCCCCTACTTTATTAGCTGGTAAAATTGCAACCAGCTTATCTTTTTCATCCAAAACGAGTAATGAGCAATCTTCAAATCGGTCACTATGATATTCCATAAAATCACGATGAAATAAAAAAGTACCATTTTTAGCATCGGCTACAAAATTGTTCCAAAGACTAGAGTAAGTTTGGTCGTATTTTTTTATTTTGTATTGCTTCAAAACCATAATTTAATCCGAAAGTACATATTTTAAAGCCTATCTACAAAATAATTTGAAAGCCTGTCTATTTCTTAGTAATTTAGCCCTTTAATTTGAATCGTTTTGAAAGAAATAACTTCTGTCCAAAATCCTTACATAAAATCATTGGTTTTACTTCAAGAGAAATCAAAAGAGCGTAAAAAAACAGGTACTTTTTTAATCGAAGGAATTCGTGAAATAGAATTGGCTTTAAAAGGTGGTTACGAGTTGGAAACTGTTCTTTTTTTACCCGAAATCAATCCAGAAAAGCAAATCTTAAAATTAGTTGGAAACAATACCCAACTCATTGAAATTTCGAAAGAAGTGTATCAAAAACTAGCCTATCGTGATACTACCGAAGGAATTTTAGCTGTAGCCAAATCTAAATCATTTTCATTAAGCGATTTAAAACTTCCTGAAAACCCATTGCTTTTAGTTGCCGAAGCTCCTGAAAAACCAGGAAATATTGGTGCTATGCTCCGTACTGCCGATGCTGCCAACCTTGATGCTGTTATAATTGCTAACCCAAAAAGTGACATGTACAATCCTAATATTGTACGTTCAAGTGTGGGATGTATTTTTACCAATCAGATTGCAGTAGGAACCACATCTGAAATCATTGACTTTTTAAAAGAAAATAAAATTGATTTTTACGCGGCAACTTTACAAAATTCCACGAGTTACCATGTTCAGGATTATACAAAATCAACTGCTTTAGTTGTAGGAACGGAAGCAACAGGCTTAAGTCAGGAATGGAGGGATAATGCCACACAGAATATCATCATTCCAATGCAAGGTGAAATTGACAGCATGAATGTTTCTGTTGCTGCGGCCATATTAATCTTTGAAGCTAAAAGACAACGTAATTTCAAATGATAAAAAAAAGTTTACTCCTAGTTCTGATACTTATGTCTTTAATACTACTTTTCAGAAAAAAAATAAACAATTGGTATCATAACTTAAAACCGAAATATACCACAGCTCAGGTAGTAACCAAACACGAAAAAAAGATATTCAATAAACTTCAAAGTGAGTTTCAGAAAGCTAAAATCAATACTACTAATTTTGAAATAGCACTACTGGCTTTCAAGGATTCTAAAAAATTAGAACTTTACATCAAGAGTCCAAAAACAGCATATCAGTTAATCAGAACATACGACTTTACAGCTTTTAGTGGTAAAATTGGTCCGAAATTAAAAAACGGTGACAAACAAATTCCGGAAGGGATTTACACTATGGACTATCTTAATCCAAATAGCCGTTACCATCTTTCATTAAAAGTAAGTTATCCAAATGCTTTCGATCAGGAAAAAGCGAAATTGGACAATAGAACCGATTTAGGAGGAGACATCATGATTCACGGAAAAAAAGTTACCATTGGCTGTATCCCAATTGGCGATAAAAACATTGAAGAAGTTTTTACTTTGGCTGCAAAATCAAGCAATCAGAAATTCCCAATTATCATTTCACCAACCGATTTCCGTAAAAATTCAATTTTTCCTGTTATTGAAGGTATTGATTGGGAAAAAGAATTATATTCAGACATTGAAACCGAACTAAAAAAATACAACACACAATGAAACAGTTTTTTATTGGAGCAATTGTCTTATTGAGCTTAAATGCATTTTCTCAGATTTCT
>CAMLKV010000057.1 GCA_946480635.1 uncultured Flavobacterium sp. | reverse complement strand
TATGATGCCGATGACGAAGCAATAACTAACTGGCTTAAAAACAATAGCACGAGAGCAAAACTGGTTCCATTTTCAATTTCAAGACCATTAGATTTTGGAGCATTTTTAGAAGAAAACAATATTAAAATAAATACCACAAACGACAATTTCGATATGCCAACATCACAATTATCACTAGAAGGAAAGCACAATGTAAAAAATGCTATGGCTGCTGCAACAGTAGCTCAGCTTTTAAAAATTAGAAAAGACACTATTCGTGAAAGCCTTTCTGATTTTCAGGGTGTAGAGCACAGATTAGAAAAAGTACTTAAGATTCAAAATGTGCAGTATATCAATGATTCTAAGGCAACAAATGTAAATGCTACTTTCTTTGCTTTAGATAGTATGACAACACCTACGGTTTGGATTGTTGGTGGTGTAGATAAAGGAAATGATTATACTGAATTACTGTCGTTGGTTAATGAAAAAGTAAAAGCAATTATTTGCTTAGGAGTTGATAATGCAAAGCTTATTGAAACTTTTGCAGATGTTGTAGATGTTTTAATCGAATCTTCTAGCATGGCTGATGCTGTTAAGCAAGCATATAGAATTGCTGAAAAAGGCGATACGGTATTGTTATCACCGGCTTGTGCAAGTTTCGATTTATTTGAAAACTACGAGGACAGAGGTCGCCAATTTAAACAAGCAGTACAAAATTTATAAGCGTTTAGCTAAAACAGAATAATGAAAACACTGATACATAATTTAAAAGGAGATAAGGTTATTTGGGCCATGGTAGCACTATTGGCGCTTATTTCTTTTATTCCGGTGTACAGTGCTAGTAGTAATTTGGCATATCAAAAACATGGTACTGGAAATACCTTGGTTTATTTAATAAAGCATCTTGTGCACTTGTCTGCAGGATTCTGGATTATGTATCAAGTGCAAAAAGTACCATATCATTATTTTAGAAGTTTATCAAGGGTTTTATTGCCGTTTGCATGGACTTTACTAATCTATGCAATGGTAAAAGGGACTGTAATTGAGGGAGCTAATGCGAGTAGATGGGTTACTGTTCCGCTAGTAGGAATTTCATTTCAGCCATCAACATTTGCCGGAATGATTATGTTTCTTTTTGTGGCTAGGTATTTATCTAAAACGGAAGTAGAAGATATGACATTCCAAAAATCATTCGTTGAACTTTGGATACCTGTATTTATTACTCTTGCGCTTATTTTACCATCTAACTTTTCGACTACAGCATTGATATTTTCAATGATCTTGATGCTAGCGTTTGTTGGAAATTATCCTTTAAAAAACATAACGATAATTGTTGGAATGGGTGTGGTGTCTTTTGCATTTTTTATTTTGGTTGCCAAAGCATTCCCTAATGCTTTTCCAAATCGTGTTGACACTTGGATAAGTCGTATTGATAATTTTACTTCTGATACTAAAGATACCGATGATGATTATCAAATAGAAAAAGCAAAAACAGCAATTGCCACTGGTGGAGTGTATGGATTAGGGCCTGGGAAAAGTGTTCAGAAAAACTTTTTACCACAGTCTTCATCCGATTTTATTTTTGCCATTATTGTTGAAGAATTAGGGCTGTTTGGTGCCTTCTTTATCATAACTATATACCTGATTTTGTTTGTAAGATTTATTATCGCGTCTTATAAAGCACCAACGATTTTTGGAAAACTTGTTGTTGTAGGATTGGGCTTTCCGATTATTTTTCAAGCTTTCATCAATATGGGAGTAGCGGTAGAACTGCTACCTACAACAGGACAAACACTACCGTTGATAAGTAGCGGTGGTACATCAATTTGGATGACATGTGCAGCTTTAGGGATTATTTTAAATGTAACAAAGAAAGAAGAGGAAATTGCACAAGAGAATCTTGAAAAACAAAAAAGAGAAGAAGCATTACAGCGAATCATAGATAGAGAATTGTCTGAAGAGATTAAAGTTGAAGAAGAAATAAATGAAGACTATTCAATCGAAGAGTTGAACAATCCTATGAATGCTGTTTTAAACAAATAGAAAATGAAAGAAAATCCAAAATTCATAATCAGTGGAGGAGGAACTGGAGGGCACATTTATCCAGCCATTGCCATAGCTAATGAGATAAAGTCTCGTTACCCAAAAGCTGACATTCTTTTTGTAGGTGCTAGTGATAAAATGGAAATGCAAAAAGTTCCAGAGGCAGGCTATCCTATTAAGGGTCTGTGGATTGCGGGAATTCAAAGAAAATTAACATTACAAAATGCGATGTTTCCGTTAAAATTGGCCTCAAGTTTGATGAAGTCATTCGGAATTATAAAAAGTTTCAAACCTGATGTGGTTGTTGGAACTGGAGGTTTTGCTAGTGGAGCAGTTTTAAAAGTAGCTTCAATGGTAGGAATTCCAACGGTAATACAAGAACAAAATTCATATCCAGGAATAACAAATAAATTGTTGAGTAAAAAAGCCAATAAAATTTGCGTTGCCTATGAAAACTTGGAACGATTTTTTCCAAAAGAAAAGATGATTTTAACTGGTAATCCAGTTCGACAGGATTTACTTTCTGTTAATGATAAAAGACAAGAAGCTCAAGAATATTTTAAACTTGATGCTTCTAAAAAAACAGTATTGATTTTGGGAGGAAGCCTCGGTGCAAGACGAATCAATCAATTAATCTCAAAAGAAATAGACTGGTTGTTATCGCAAGGAGTTCAAATCATTTGGCAATGTGGTAAACTGTATTTTGAAGAGTACAAACATTTTAATGATAAAGTTGGAGTTCAAGTATTGCCTTTTATAGATAGAATGGATTTGGTATATGCTGCTGCAGATGTTGTAATATCACGTTCAGGAGCTTCTTCGGTTTCAGAATTGTGTTTGGTTGGAAAACCGGTGGTTTTTATTCCATCGCCAAATGTGGCTGAAGATCATCAAACAAAAAATGCACAAGCGATTGTAGATAAACATGGAGCCATTTTATTGAAGGAAAAAGAATTAGATGAGCAATTTGAAGTAGTATTTGAAGCCTTGTTGAATGATGTTGGAAAGCAGCAAAGTTTAAGTGAGAATATAAAGACTTTGGCTATGCCAAATGCAACAAAACAAATTGTTGATGAGATAATAAAATTGATTAAATAGAAGATGAATTTAAACCAAATACATAACGTCTATTTTATAGGAATCGGAGGGATTGGAATGAGTGCCTTAGCGCGTTATTTCAAGTTCATTGGTAAAGAAGTAATGGGTTATGATAAAACACCAACAATGCTTACTGATGATTTGATTTCTAGTGGAATCAATATACATTTTGAAGATGAAATCAAAAATATCCCTTCGTCATGTACGTCTGAAAATACTTTGGTTGTATACACGCCAGCTATTAAACAACTTTCAGAGTGGGATTATTTTAAGGAAAACGGATTTACGATAAAAAAACGTGCAGAAGTTTTAGGAATCATAACGAAAGATACATATTGTTTTGCAGTTGCTGGAACGCACGGGAAAACGACAACGTCAAGTATTTTAGGTCATGTTTTGTATGAAAGTGGTTTAGATGTTACGGCTTTTTTAGGCGGAATTGTAGAAAATTACAACTCAAATTTAATTGGTTCAGGTAAAACAATTACTGTGGTCGAAGCCGATGAATTTGATAGATCTTTTTTACATTTGCACCCCAATATTGCATGCGTAACTTCAATGGATGCGGATCATCTCGATATCTACGGTGATGATGCATCTATAAAAGCTTCTTTCAGAGAATTCGCTGATAAAGTTGAGGATAAAAATAATTTATTTGTAATCAATGGTTTGCCACTTGATGGAATCACCGTAGGGGTAAATGATGATTCAAAATTTGTGGCACACAATATTAGAATTATAGATGGTTGGTATGTTTTTGATGTAACAACACCAACCGAAGAAATAAAAGATATAAAATTTGGATTACCAGGGAAGCACAACTTAACCAACGCGTTGCTTGCTTTGGCTATGGCTCGAACTTACGGAACCCCAACCGATTCCATTGTCAAAGCGTTAGCAACATTCAAAGGAGTAAAACGTCGTTTTTCATTCCAGATTCGTAAACCGGATTTTGTGTATATCGATGATTATGCACACCATCCAACTGAAATTAACGCGGTACATCAAGCAGTTCGTGAGTTGTATCTAGGTAAAAAAGTTTTGGCTGTTTTTCAGCCACATTTGTTCAGTAGAACTAAAGATTTTGCAGATGATTTTGCAAAAAGTCTATCACAATTTGATGAAGTTTTACTAATGGAAATTTATCCAGCTCGAGAGTTGCCTATGCCAGGAATTACATCGCAATGGCTGCTAGATAAAATTGAAAATCCAAATAAAAAATTAGTTCAAAAAGAAGAGCTTATTTCATTGTTAATTGCCTCAGACGCTCCTGTAATTGTAACAGTAGGTGCTGGAGATGTGGGCGAAATGGTACCAGAAATTAAAAAAGCATTAGATGCGTAAAAATTGGTTAATAAATATTCAACTGATTGCCATTTTTGGAGTGGTAATTTTTCTGTATTCGTTTACGTCAAAAAGAAACGAACAAAGAAAAATTTCTAAATCAGACATCGAATTTGTTAATTCTGAGAGTCCATTTGTGACACATGAAATGGTTAATAAGTTGTTGATAGAAAATTTTGGAGGCTCTTCCAGTATTAAAAAAGAAAATTTAGATTTGAAACATATAGAGCAAACTATCAATAAACACAGCATGATAGACGATTCTGAGGTGTATGTGAGTGTTGATGGTAAGTTGAAAACCATAGTAAAACAAAAGACCCCAATCGCTAGAGTTTTTAATGATAATTCTTCTTTTTATATTGATTATAAAGGAGATAAGATGCCGCTTTCAAATAATTTTAGTGCCAGAGTGCCCCTTATTTATGGTGATGTTGATAGAGCCTTAGATGAGAATTTTGTTGCATTGTTGAAAAAGATTTATTCTGATGATTTTTTGAAAAAAAATATCATTGGGATGACGATTAACGACGACGGAAGCATAGTAATGAAGAATAGAAATTATAGTTACGATATAATTTTTGGTAGAACCATTCACATGGAAAGAAAATTTGACAACTATAAAGCGTTTTTTCAAAAAGCAGTACAAGACACATTGATTAATTCGTATTCGAAAATCAATTTGAAGTTTACCAAGCAAGTGGTTTGTACAAAAGAATAGAGTATGGAAAGAGAGAATATAGCAGTAGGACTTGACATAGGAACAACAAAGATTGTTGCTATGATAGGCAAGAAAAATGAGTATGGAAAGCTAGAAATTTTAGGCGTTGGTAAGTCTAAAAGTCTCGGTGTGGCTAGAGGTGTGGTAAATAATATCACGCAAACTATTCAGTCCATTCAGGAAGCAATTGCGCTTGCTGAAGAAGATTAAAGACGTTGTAGTTGGTATTGCAGGACAACATATCCGTAGTATTCAACACAGCGATTATATTTCTAGATCTAATCCGGAAGAAGTAATTAGTGAAAAAGATATTGATGTGCTAATTGGTCAAGTTCAAAAACTTGCGATGTTGCCTGGAGAAGAAATTATTCACGTATTACCTCAGGAATTTAAAATTGACGGTCAGTCTGAAATAAAAGAACCAATTGGAATGTATGGCGGAAGACTTGAAAGTAGTTTCCACGTTGTAGTTGGTCAAGCATCATCAATTAGAAATGTTGGAAGATGTATTAAAAGTGCTGGATTAGACCTTTCAGGTTTAACGTTGGAGCCTTTAGCTTCAGCTGATGCAGTTTTAAGTCAAGAAGAAAAAGAAGCTGGTGTAGCTTTAATTGATATAGGTGGTGGAACAACTGATTTGGCAATTTTTAAAGATGGTATCATTCGTCATACAGCGGTTGTGCCATTTGGAGGTAATGTAATTACCGAAGATATCAAAGAAGGTTGTTCGATTATAGAAAAACAAGCCGAATTATTGAAAGTTAAATTTGGTTCAGCTTGGCCAGGAGAAAATAAAGACAATGAAATTGTTTCTATTCCAGGGTTAAGAGGAAGAGATCCAAAAGAAATTTCATTAAAAAACCTTTCTAAAATAATTCATGCTCGTGTGGTTGAAATTATCGAGCAAATTTATACAGAAATAAAAGCGTACGGTCATGAAGATCCACGCAAAAAATTAATCGCAGGAATTGTGTTAACTGGGGGAGGTTCACAATTAAAGCACATTAAACAATTGGTAGAGTATATAACAGGAATGGACACAAGAATTGGATATCCTAATGAGCATTTAGCTGGGAATTCAAACGAAGAAATTTCAAGTCCGTTGTATGCAACTGCTGTTGGTTTAGTGATGAATAGTGTTCGCAATAACACTATGAGTGCAGTTCCACAAGATAATTACATACCAGAACCTGTTTTGGTACAAAAACCAACTGTGGAGGAGCAACAATTAATTCAGCAAGAAGCTGAAAGGGTTATAGAAGAGGCAAGAACTCATTCTAAATCGACTGAAACAACGATTAGAAAATCGTTTTTTGACAGATATATTGATAAGATTAAAGATTTTTTAGATAACGCTGAGTAATCAGTTTTATCGCAAGTAACACAAAATAAAAAACCAAATAGTATGGAAAGCAACTCAGAATTTGGAAGCATCTCTTTCGATTTACCTAAAAATCAATCGAATGTGATAAAAGTTATCGGAGTAGGTGGTGGAGGTAGCAATGCCATCAACCACATGTTCAAACAAGGTATCAAAGGTGTAGATTTCATCGTTTGTAATACCGACTCACAAGCATTGCAAAACAGTCCTGTGCCTAATAAAATTCAGTTGGGGGTAAGCCTTACAGAAGGGTTAGGTGCTGGAGCAAATCCTGATGTGGGACAGCAAGCTGCGCTTGAAAGTATTGAGGATATCGAGAAAATGCTTGACAGCAATACTAAAATGGTTTTCATTACAGCTGGTATGGGTGGTGGTACCGGTACCGGAGCTGCTCCTGTTATTGCTCAATTAGCAAAAGAAAGAGAAATCTTAACTGTTGGAATTGTTACAATACCATTCCAGTTTGAAGGAAAAATTCGTTCTGAGCAAGCATTATTAGGGGTTGAAAAATTAAGAAGACAAGTTGATTCACTTATAGTGATCAATAATAATAAATTAAGAGAGGTTTACGGAAATCTAGGGTTCAAAGCAGGTTTCTCTAAAGCCGATGAAGTATTAGCAACTGCATCTCGTGGAATTGCAGAGGTTATCACGCATCACTATACTCAAAATATCGACTTGAAAGATGCTAAAACGGTACTTTCAAATTCAGGTACTGCAATTATGGGTTCAGCAATTGCAGAAGGTGAGAATAGAGCAAAAGATGCTATCGTTGCAGCTTTAGATTCTCCATTATTAAATGATAATAAAATTTCAGGTGCTAAAAACGTATTGTTGCTTATCGTTTCTGGAACTAATGAAATTACTATCGATGAAATTGGAGAAATCAATGATCACATTCAAGCCGAAGCAGGTTTCAATGCAAATATTATCATGGGAGTTGGTGAAGACGAAACTCTTGGCGATTCTATTGCAGTTACTATTATTGCTACTGGTTTTTGTGTAGAACAACAAGCGGAAATCGTAAATACAGAACCTAAAAAAATAATTCACGCTTTAGAAGATGAGCAAAAATTAGTGCATAACTTAACTCAGAAATTTGAAGCAAAAGGATTCGATTTTTCTTTAAACATTCCTTCTGCGACTCCAGTAGTTGAACAAGCTCCAGTGGTTGAAGATAAAGTTGTTTTTTCTTTAGAAGATGATGTAGCTACGCCAGATTTAGTGGAGCCTTACTTTACAATGGATTTGGTTCCAACAACTGAATTTATCAAAAATTTAGATGTGACTTTTGAGATAGTTCCGGCCAACCAAGTTAAAGAGAATGAATTTTATTTTACCCCACCAGAAGTAAAAGAAATTGAAGTTGTTGATCCCAAATTTGTAACTAAAGAAGAAGATCAATTTTCACTAACGTTTGATTTACCAATCGCTCATAAAGAAGAGTCAGTAAATACAGATAAATTAATTTTCGATTTAACAAACGAAATTAAAGATATAAGAGTAACTGAAGCAGTAGAATTTGTTCCAGTTACCGAAGTTACTCAAAACGGTGTAATTCGTCATTCACTTGAAGAGTATATGGAAGTTGAAAGTAAATTTGCTCAAGCTAAAAAAGAAGAGCCAGTAATTGAAAAAACTCCTGAAGAACTTAATATCACAATGAAGCAAGTTGAACCAGTTGCTCAGCAACCAATAGCAAATCCTACATACGATATTAACTCACCAGTTGAAATGTCAATCGAGGATTCATTGAAGTTAAGAGCTGAAGAGCGTCGTCGCAAAATGAAGGAATTCAATTATAAATTCCATAATAACGCCGCTCGAGTAGACGAGTACGAAAAAGTACCGGCTTACAAAAGAATGGGGATTGATGTAACAAATAATCCAGTAGATAATAACAGATCAAGAATGTCTCTTGGTTTAGATAGTAATGACGATGTTCAGTTACGTTCTAACAATTCATTCTTACACGATAATGTAGATTAACTATTTCAAACCAAACCTATGTAACCCGAAATTTCTGTCGATTTTTCGGGTTATTTTTTTAATTTCGCATCTCTAGAATAAAATCAAAATAATAACTTTTAGAAGTAATATTCTAAAAACTAATATCTAAATATCATTATGAGTTTATCAGCAAAAATAATGGACGAAATGAAAAATGCTATGAGAGCTAAAGATACAGTAGCTTTAGAAGCATTAAGAGCAATAAAATCTGCAATTTTATTAGCACAAACAGAAAGTGGTGCTAAAGAAGAGTTGTCGGCTGATGATGAAATCAAATTATTGCAACGTTTGGTAAAACAACGTAAAGATTCTGCGGCTATATATACTGAGCAAAATCGTCCTGATCTGGCAGAGCCAGAAATTGCACAGGTTGCAGTTATCGAAAAATTCTTACCAGCTCAATTATCAGAAGCTGAAGTAGAAGCTGCTGTGGCTAAAATTATTGCAGAAGGTGGTTTCTCAGGTATGACAGCAATGGGTCAAGTAATGGGAGCAGCTTCAAAAACTCTATCTGGACAAGCCGATGGTAAAACAATTTCAAACATCGTTAAAAAGCTTTTAGCATAAGCTTTTGTCATTTCAAATATTAGACTTCTTGGATTATTCGAATTATAATCCAAGGAGTCTAAATTATATAAAAGGCTCCATAGTTCAATTGGATAGAATATCAGATTCCGGTTCTGACGATTTGGGTTCGAATCCCAGTGGGGTCACGAATAAATATTGACCAAAATAGCAAATCTGTTTTTTGGTAATTTACATATTTGAACTCAAACAAAGAGAAACAATTTAGTTTATGAATCAGGATCAGGATCAAGGTGTTTGGATATTTATAGTTATTATTTCGTTTCTTTTTTTGATTGCTTTTGTCTACGCATTCAATTTTTTAGAATACCTTTTTGCGAAATACTTTTACAAACCTTTTTATGTGCATTTTTATCCTTTCCCTAAAAAACTAAATGACTCACATAAAAAACTAATAAGTGATAATTATTCATTCTACAGAAAGCTTTCAGAAAAGAGAAAAAAATATTTTGAGCACAGAGT
>CAMLKV010000056.1 GCA_946480635.1 uncultured Flavobacterium sp. | reverse complement strand
CCAAACTATGCTTTCTGATTTGTAATTAAAATCGTAGTTAAGGCTAATATTACCAGCCATGTTTGACGTTCCACCACCTAGCCATTCATTATTAAAAGCCGATTGATTGAAAAGAAAAACAAAGTTTCCTCCCTTTTTCCACCCCATATTAGTGGTGTCTTTAGTTTTTTCGGCTGCTTCAGCAGTTTTGTTTATCAGTGCTTTTTCACTGACTTGTGCCGAAATGAATCCGCAAGAAAATAAAATCAAACTGATTAATATGATTTTTTTCATAGTATTGAGTTTAGAGTTCACTCAAATTTATGAAAAAAATTCTTATTTCTTTGACTTGTAAATAGGTACAGCAGAGCAAGCTTCACCATACATTACGCTTTTTGCGTTCTCTTGAAGTTTTTGTATTGCTAGTATATAAGCAGATTCAGGCACTGGTTTTTTCGAGCACCCTTTTAAAATAACCGGTTTATCTTTGTATTGAGAAAAATCAATAGAAGCCAATTCTGATTCATAAATTGAGGTTTCTAAATCAGAAAGATTACCAAGAACAACTTTTTTACTATAAGGCGCAACGTAAGAAGCTACTAAAATTGATGCCCAAGCAGGCAAAATAGCATCAGTTGAGCAATTAATGGCTATATAATGATTTTGATATTGAGACCAATCATGGTTTTTTAAAGCTTCTCGGAAATCCTTTTCTTTGAGTAAAA
Source organism: uncultured Flavobacterium sp. (assembly GCA_946480635.1). The sequence continues at coordinate 8,931 of CAMLKV010000056.1, read as the reverse complement.
ACCCTTCAATTAACCATTGTGAAATATCTATCTGAGTTCGCACGCCAGTCTTGTAGTAGTCTTCTAAATCGAAAACTACTAAAGAACTTGCCGCTACTTTATTTATAATTTCTTCTTGCATCTTAAAGCATTCCTAACTCTAACTTAGCTTCTTCACTCATTAAATCTTTACTCCATGGCGGATCAAAAGTAATTTCTACTTCACACGTTTTTACATCACCTATTCTTTCAATTTTTTCCTTTACTTCATTTGGTAATGTTTCGGCAACAGGGCAATTGGGTGATGTTAAAGTCATAAGGATTTTTACATCCAAATCTTCATTTACATAAACATCATAAATTAATCCTAATTCGTATATGTCTACTGGTATTTCTGGATCGTAAATAGTTTTTAAAACCTTTACAACTTCTTCACCTAAATTTATTGTATCATTAAATTCTTCCATCTTTTAATTTTTAGCCTGAAAAGCTAAGGCATACATTTTAATTTGTTTAATCATTGATACCAATCCGTTTGCACGTGTTGGCGATAAATGTTCTTTTAGTCCAATTTCATCAATAAAATTAGTATCGGCATCTAAAATTTGCTTTGGTGTTTGATTAGAAAAAGTTCTTATCAATATCGCAATAATTCCTTTAGTCAAAATTGCATCACTATCGGCTGTAAAAACAACTTTGTCCTCTTGCTGTTCTGCATGTATCCAAACCTTCGACTGACATCCTTTTATGATATTTTCTTCAGTTTTATATTGTTCATCTATTAAAGGAAGTGATTTTCCTAATTCGATGATGTATTCGTATCGTTGCATCCAATCATCGAACATTGAAAACTCATCGACGATTTCTTCTTGAATTTCTTGAATTGTCATTATCTTTTTCTACTTCTATTTTGTGTAAGAAACCAATTTGCTAACAAACTTTTCGATAGCAGCAGGCGGAAATCCGTGATCAAAATCTACTGTATTGTATTCTTTTCCGTTTTTTGTAATTTTTAAATTTGCTATTGCTGCACCATCATAAAAACGTTTTTGCGTTGGATCTTTTAAACCAGATAATCCGTCTACATTAATTGAACTTAACAGTTTGTTTAGCTCATCCAATTGGGTTTTATCCAATTGAACTGTCTTAAGGTTATCTGAATCTCTTTCATTTGTAAACATCAGCTTATTACCACTAAACACTAATTTCAAAAAATAACCTCTTGTATTAGCATTGTACTCAACCATCGTTGTTTGTTCTTGAAGATCTTCTTTTAAGTTGCTTTGAGAAACATTATCTTTTTCTGGCGCAACAATTGTTGATCCACTATCATTGGTTTTAACAGTTTCAACTGCTGCTTGAGATGATGTGTTTGCTTCCATAGCATCTTTTTTACATTTACATGAAAGTAAAATAAACATCAAGGCTCCAATAAACGCTAATTTTCTCATAGTTTTTAGTTTTAAATTATGACAACATCATTTTTGCTTTTTTCACAGCATCAACAAAGGTATCAATTTCCTCTTTTGTATTATAAAACGAAAAACTTGCTCTTACAGTGCCCGGAATATCGAAATAATTCATAATAGGTTGAGCGCAATGATGACCTGTGCGAACCGCTATACCAAGTTTATCAATAATTGTTCCAATGTCGTAAGGATGAATTCCTTCTATGTTAAAAGACACGACTGAAGTTTTATTTTCTGAAGTCCCATAAATCTTCAAACCCTCTATCTCTAACAATCTTTCGGTTGCGTGAGCTAATAATTCTCTTTCCTGCTTTTGAATGTTTTCGAAACCCACTTCATTTAAATAATCAATAGCAGTTCCCAAAACAATACCATCTGCTATGTTTGGTGTTCCAGCTTCAAACTTGTGAGGTAAATCAGCATAGGTGGTTTTCTCGAAAGTAACTTCTTTTATCATTTCACCACCGCCCATATAAGGTGGTAACTTATTCAACCATTTTTCTTTACCATATAAAATTCCAACACCGGTTGGCCCACAAATTTTATGTCCTGAAAACACATAAAAATCACAATCTAAAGCTTGCACATCTGGTTTTATATGTGGTGTGGCTTGTGCTCCATCGACTAAAACAGCTGCTCCAACTCCATGTGCTTTTTTAATGATATACTCGATTGGGTTAATAGTACCCAATGCGTTTGAAATATGGTTTACGGCTACAATTTTGGTTTTGGTAGAAAGTAATCGGTCATATTCAGACATAACCAATTCTCCTTTTTCATTCATTGGAATCACAACCAACTTCGCTCCTGTTTTTTCGCATAAAAACTGCCAAGGCACAATATTACTATGATGTTCTAGTGCCGAAACCATTACTTCGTCATCTTTATAGATTAATGAAGCAAACCCATTAGCAACTAAATTAATCCCTTGAGTAGTTCCTGAAGTAAAAATTACTTCATACACTTCTTTTGCATTAATATGTTTTTGCACTTTCTCACGAGATACTTCGTACGCATCAGTCGCTAACTGGCTTAAAGTGTGTACTCCTCTATGAATGTTTGCATTAATTTCTTCGTAGTATTTTGTTATCGCATCGATAACCACTTTAGGTTTTTGCGAAGTGGCTCCGTTATCAAAATATATTAAAGGTTTTCCATTTACTTTTTGCTCTAAAATGGGGAAATCAGCTCTTATTTTTTGGATATCTAACATTTTATTATTTAGATTTTTTCTAAATACAAAAGTAGTTATTTGACCAAGAATAGAAGAATTATTTAATAAATCTTTTTTATGCATTGATAGCTATTTCCTAAATTGCATCAATCTAATTTTCTCACTATGAAAAAGATATTTCGTTTTTTAGGCCTTGTACTTTTAGCTGGCATCATTTATTTAGGATTTGATACGTATCCAAAACTGGATTTGATTTCTGGTTTTTCTTCAAAAAGTGTTGCTTCTGGACATTTTTTAGACAATCGCACATTAGATGTTATTGAAAAAGGAGATAATGATATTGACCTTATCGATTTAGCTGATAACGAAATCAATCAAAAAGAAAAGTATGCAGAAGCCTCTGTTTATGGACTAAAATCAAGAAAAGCAATTTATCGAGAAGGCTTAGGTGCTGTCTTGGTAAATGATGATTATAATGAATCTGAACCTTACTTAGTTCCTAAAAGAAGTTTTACGCTAAACAAGTCAACTCCTTTCCCTTATGGAGATGGAGAACCTGTAAAATCTAGCTTTACAAATGTTGATTTTAACAAACTAAACAAAGCTGTAAATAAGGCTTTTGAACCAAATACTGAAGGTAAAAAATGCACTCGTGCTCTTGTTGTCGTGTATAAAGACCAAATTATAGCCGAAAAATATGCTCCCGGATTTTCTAAAGATTCCAGATTATTGGGTTGGTCTATGACTAAAAGTATTACCTCAACTTTATTTGGTATTTTACAAAAGCAAGGCAAACTGAATGTAAATCAACCTGCTCCAATTAAAGAATGGGCCAATGATGAAAGAAAAAACATTACCATCAACAACCTATTACAAATGAATTCGGGTTTAGAATGGGATGAAGATTATGGGAAAATATCTGATGTTACAAAAATGCTTTTTCAAGAGAGTGACATGACTAAATCTCAAATCAACAAACCATTAGTAGGAAAACCAAATGCAACTTGGAATTATTCTTCAGGGACTACAAATTTATTATCAGGAGTTCTACGCAAACAATTTAAAAACCACCAAGAATATTTAGATTTTTGGTATAGTGCTTTAATTGACAAAATTGGTATGCATTCGATGCTTGTTGAAGCCGATTTAAAAGGAAATTACATTGGTTCATCATACGCATGGGCAAACGCTCGTGATTGGGCAAAATTTGGACTATTATATCTACACAACGGGAATTGGAACGGTGAACAATTATTTGATCCAAATTGGACCAAATATGTATCAACTCCTACTCCTACTTCTAATAATCAGTACGGTGCACAATTCTGGTTGAATGCTGGAGGCGCAATGCCTGATTGCCCGAAAGATGTTTACTATGCCGATGGTTTTCAAGGTCAAAGAGTATTCATTATTCCATCGCATGATATGGTAGTTGTCCGTTTAGGTTATGACCACATCGATTTGAATGAATTGATAAAAGATATTTTAGCAAGTGTGAAGTAATAAAAAAGCCACTCAATGAGTGGCTTTTTTATTTAATATGTACTATAAATCAAATCCCATTTTCACGCCTAATTTATCGGCAATGATTCGAGCGATTTTAGATTTTAATTCCGGTATTTTGATACTTGCTGTTACTTCGCTGGTAAAAGCGTACATCAATAAAGCTTTAGCTTCTTTTTTAGGTATTCCGCGTTGTTGCATATAGAACATCGCGTTTTCATCTAACTGACCAATCGTACATCCGTGTGAACATTTTACATCATCTGCAAAAATCTCTAATTGTGGTTTTGCATTAATAGTTGCTTTATCACTTAGTAAGATATTGTTGTTTTGTTGAAAAGCGTCTGTTTTTTGCGCTTCCTTCTCCACATAAATTTTACCATTGAACACTCCTGTCGAATTTCCATCTAAAATTGTTTTATAATTCTGATGACTTTCGCAGTTTGGTTGTTCATGGTTTACCAAAGTATAATGATCAACGTGTTGTTTATCTCCAATAATAGTAATACCTTTTAAGGTAGAATCGATTCTTTCTCCATGGTGATAGAAATTCAAATTGTTACGAGTGATATTTCCACCAAAAGAGAATGTATGCACAGCAACGCGGCTTTCTTGTTTTTGAGAGATATATGTATTATCAATCAAATTAGCCGTTTGCACATCGTTTTGAATTTTATAATAATCAACAATGGCACGTTTTTGAGCAAAAATCTCAGTAACCGAATTGGTCAACACTGGATTTTCATTCAAACTCTGATGACGCTCTACAATTTGTACGTGAGCATTTTCTCCCACAATAACCAAGTTACGTGGTTGTACCATTAAAGCCGCTTCGTTACCTGTAGAGAAATAAATGATCTCAATAGGTTTTTCAACTACTTTACTCTTTGGGATATTGATGTAAGCTCCTTCGTAAGAAAAAGCAGTATTTAAAGTCGTTAATGATTCCTCTTTACTTGCTACTTGGTTAAAGTATGTATCGATAATCATTTTATACTTCGGTTTTGTTAATGCCGATGACATTAAGCAAACATCCAATCCGTCATGTGTAGTTGAGGATAAAAACGTACTAAAAACACCATCAATGAAGATTACTTTATACGTATCCACATCGTTGATGAAGTATTTTTTTACGTCTTTGATTTCGATAGCATGTTCCTTTTTAGGAAAAATGCTGAAATCATTTTTTAAAATCGCATTTAGCGAAGTATATTTCCAAGCTTCCTCTTTTTTAGAAGGAAACCCTTTTGTTTCAAAATTCTTTAAGGCTGAAGTTCTAACATCGTGTAACTCGGTAGCTACATCGACCTTTTCTTCAAAAGCCATAAATGATGAAAGTAATTTTTCTTTTAAATCCATTCTTATCTCATCTTTGTCATTCCGAATGAAATGAGGAATCTCACTATGAGATACTTCTACTTCGTCAGTATGACAAGTTTGTGTTAAATCAAGCCAATTATTTCAACCAATCGTATCCTTTTTCTTCAAGCTCAAGTGCCAATTCTTTTCCTCCCGATTTAATGATTTTTCCATCCATTAAAACGTGAACGAAATCAGGAACAATATATTCTAACAAACGTTGGTAATGTGTAATAACTAAAACAGCATTGTTTTCACTTTTAAGTTTATTTACACCATTTGCCACAATACGAAGTGCATCGATATCTAAACCTGAATCGGTTTCGTCAAGAATAGCAATTTTAGGTTCCAACATTGCCATTTGGAAAATCTCATTACGTTTCTTTTCACCACCTGAGAAACCTTCGTTTAATGAACGAGAAAGGAATTTTCTGTCCATTTCTAACAATTCAGATTTCTCACGGATTTTTTTCAACATTTCATTAGCTGGCATTTCTTCTTCACCATTTGCTTTACGCTTTTCATTGATAGCCGTTTTGATGAAATTAGTTACCGAAACTCCTGGAATTTCTACTGGGTATTGAAATGATAAAAATACACCTTTATGTGCTCTTTCGTCTGGTGCTAATTCTGAAATATCTTCTCCTTCAAGGATAATTTCTCCTTCTGACACTTCATAGTTTTCATTTCCAGCAATAATAGATGAAAGTGTAGATTTTCCAGCTCCATTTGGTCCCATGATAGCATGTACCTCACCCGCTTTGATTTCTAAATTAATTCCTTTTAATATTTCTTTGTCCTCTACAGAGGCATGTAAATTCTTTATAGTTAACATACTATAGTATCTTTTTATTTTAAAATTTGATTATCCAACACTTCCTTCCAAAGAAATTTCTAATAGTTTTTGTGCTTCTACAGCAAACTCCATTGGAAGTTTATTTAAAACATCTTTACTAAATCCATTAACAATTAATGCAATGGCTTTCTCTGTTGGAATTCCACGTTGGTTACAATAGAACACTTGATCTTCTCCAATTTTAGAAGTTGTTGCTTCATGCTCTATTTTTGCTGTTGAATTATTAGATTCGATATATGGAAAAGTATGGGCTCCACAATTATTACCCATTAACAATGAGTCACATTGAGAGAAATTACGAGCATTTTCGGCACGCGAACTAATTTGTACTAATCCTCTATAACTGTTTTGAGATTTTCCTGCTGAGATACCTTTGGAAATGATTGTCGATTTAGTGTTTTTACCTAAATGAATCATCTTAGTTCCAGTATCTGCTTGTTGGTAGTTATTTGTTACTGCGATAGAATAAAATTCTCCAATTGAATTATCTCCTTTCAATACACATGAAGGATATTTCCATGTTACTGCAGATCCAGTTTCTACCTGTGTCCAAGAAATTTTTGCATTTTTTTCGCATAAACCACGTTTCGTCACGAAGTTAAAAACTCCTCCTTTACCTTCTTTATTTCCAGGATACCAGTTTTGTACTGTTGAATATTTTATTTCGGCATCATCAAGAGCAATCAATTCAACTACCGCAGCGTGTAATTGATTTTCATCACGACTTGGAGCAGTACAACCTTCAAGATAAGAAACATAACTGCCTTCATCAGCAATTACTAATGTTCTTTCAAACTGACCTGTTCCTCCTTGATTAATTCTGAAGTAAGTGGATAATTCCATTGGACATCTAACTCCTTTTGGAATATAACAGAATGAACCATCAGAAAACACAGCTGAATTTAATGCTGCATAGAAATTATCTCTTTGTGGTACAACTGACCCGATATATTTGCGAACTAATTCAGGATGTTCTTGAATTGCTTCTGAAATTGAACAGAAAATAATACCTTTTTCTGCTAGAGTCTTTTTGAAAGTAGTAGCAACAGAAACTGAGTCCATTACAATATCTACAGCAACTCCAACTAATTGTTTTTGCTCATCAATAGAAATACCAAGTTTTTTGAAAGTTTCCAATAACTCAGGATCAACCTCATCAAGACTTTCATATTTATCTTTTTTCTTTGGAGCTGAATAATATGATACTGCCTGAAAATCTGGTTTTTCGTATTTAACATTTGCCCATTCTGGCTCCTCCATTTCATTCCAAATACGGAACGCTTCCAAGCGCCATTCAGTCATCCATTCTGGCTCATTTTTCTTTTTCGAAATAGCACGAACGATATCTTCGTTTAACCCTGCAGGAAACGTTTCCGATTCTATATCAGTGTAAAAACCGTACTCGTACTCTTTATTTTCAAGTTCGATTTTTAAATCGTCCTCTGTATATTTTGACATAATTTGTTTTTTGTATTATAACGAAAAGCTCTCTCCGCACCCACACGTACGTTGTGCATTAGGATTGTTGAAAACAAATCCTTTTCCGTTTAAACCTCCTGAGTATTCTAAAATAGTTCCAGCTAAGTATAAAAATGATTTTTTCTCGACAGCTATTTTTACATTATTGTCTTCAAAAACTTTATCATTCTCACCAATTTCTTTGTCAAATTTTAACTCATATGACAACCCAGAACATCCTCCGCTCTTAACCCCTACACGAACATAATCATTTGAAGGGTCAAAACCATCGTCTTGCATCATATCGACAATTTTCTTACTTGCTGATTCTGAAACTTTTATCATCGCTTATTTTGATTTTGTCTAAATTAATTGTTTTAAACCGCAAAGATATAACATAAAAACCCTTTTTCATAATTACTAACATTTTTATAACTAATCATTTAATAAATAATCTCTATTTTAATTAAAAAAAGGGAAGTTACACTTCCCTTTTTTATCCAATGAATTTCAAAATATTATTTATCAAATCTCTCGAATGCCGCTCTTTCCAGCATTTCCCTATCTTCTGGATGAGAAATCTCTATAAGTGCTTTAGCTCTTTGCCTTAAATTTTTTCCATACAAATAAGCTGTACCAAATTCAGTCACTACATAATGTATATGCCCTCTAGTTGTCACCACTCCTGCTCCTTGTTTAAGGAAAGGCACAATTCTTGAAACTCCTTTTTTGGTTCTCGAAGAAATAGCTATAATAGGTTTACCGCCTTCAGAAAGTGCTGCGCCACGCATAAAATCCATTTGCCCACCAATTCCACTAAACTGGTAACTTCCTATAGAATCTGCACAAACCTGACCAGTCAAATCAATTTCTATAGCTGAATTGATAGCTACCATTTTTTTATTTTTCATGATATTAATTGGATAGTTTACGTGCTCAACATCCATAAAAGCAAAAGCAGGATTATCATTTATATAATCGTATAATTTTTTTGTGCCAAATGCAAAACTTGTTATTGTTCTGTTTAAATGGGTTCCTTTGAATCTATTGTTAATAATTTCTTTCTCCATTAAATCTACAACACCATCACTAATCATTTCTGTATGAACTCCTAAATCTTTATGATTCCCAAG
>CAMLKV010000055.1 GCA_946480635.1 uncultured Flavobacterium sp. | reverse complement strand
TGATAAGTAAATTTTCCATCCATGCCCAAAGGATGTAATGTATTTTGAAAGTTTCCAACACCAGCTCTTGCAAAAGCTAGATTGTTATAACCAAATTCAAATCCTAAGGCAGGAGAAATACTCACAAAACTTGTCGAAATAATATCGTTAGTCTGCTGAAATTGCATGTTTAAATTAGCTGAAGCCAAAAGACTCATGTCGTTGTGAAAATCAAATTTTCGGGCTGCACCCAATTGTGCTTTAGGTAATGTGATTTCACTGTTTTCAGGTAAGTCCTGATTTTGTAAAGGAGTTTGGGTTTGTGCGTCTTTAATTTTTTGGAATTCTTCTTCGTTAATATTCCAAATATTGTATGTTGTAGTTACATCTCGAACCATTAACCCAAATTGCCAATCGTTTTTTTGAAATTGTAATCCAATATCAAATCCAAATCCCCAAGAACTAGCAAAATCTCCAATAATTCTTCTAATAACTTTTGCATTTACACCATATTGAAAACCTTGAATAGGAAGTTCTCTTGCGTATGAGAAAGTAACACCATAATCGGCAGTAGAAAATAAACTAATTCTGTTGTAATCAATGTTTCCGTTAGAATCTATTAATTGAGTAGTATTTAAAATGTCATCAACCCCAAAACGTATAATATGTGCTCCCCAAGCACTTCTATCATCAATTTTTTTTGCAAAACCAGCATAGTCATATTGAGCAATGTTTGCAAAATAACTGGCATGCATTAAAGCAGCTTCGCTGTCTTCAATTTTTAATAAACCAGTTGGATTCCAATACCCTGAATTTACATCTCCACTATGTGCAACCATAGTATTGGCCATACCAAATGCGCGAGCATCCACACCAATATTCATAAATTCGTTGGAATATTTACGAATAGTTTGAGATTGCACACACCAAGTGATTGTTAATAATGTAATTAAGACTAGTTTTTTCAATGGGAAATAGTTTCAGCAAAGATTAAATAAAAATCTGATATATTAAACTCTGTTCTATATAAAGTTATTGTGTTAAATTTGCTTTGTTGTAAATAAACCAAACTTTAAAAATGAACATTAAAAAGCACATTCCCAATATTATAACATTAATTAATCTTTTTTGTGGTTGTATAGCATTAGTTTTCGCTTCTCAAAAACAGTTCGAACTAGCGTTCATATTTGTGAGTTTGGGAATATTTTTTGACTTTTTTGACGGATTTTTTGCCCGAATGTTTAAAGTGAACTCGGTTTACAATTAGATTCATTGGCCGATATGGTAACTAGTGGAGTAGTACCGGGTTATGTGATGTTTCAATTGATACTTAATTCATTTGGTTCAGATAAAGTTATTGATGTTAATTCTTGGGACAATTCCGTGATGATTATGCCGTTTTTAGGTTTTATAATTACACTTGGAGCTTGTTTTAGATTAGCAAATTTTAATATAGACACTCGTCAAACAGATTCTTTTATTGGATTGCCTACGCCAGCAAATGCGTTGTTTATTTTAAGTTTACCGCTTGTGATTCAATATTCAGGAATTGAGTTTGTTGTAGAGTCTTTGAAATGTATAAAAGTCCTTTTGGTTATTACACTTTTGAGTGCTTATGTTATGAATGCAGAAATTCCTCTGTTTTCTCTTAAAATCAAAAACTTTACTTTCCAGAAAAATGCTTTGCAAATTTTCTTTTTAGCAGTTTCAGTAACATTACTTGTGGGTTTTAAATATTTAGGAGTTCCTTTAATTATTTTATTTTACGTTTTGTTATCGGTAGTTAATAATGTTTTTATTAAAAAGGAAAAATAATTTATGCCGGTAAAAAAAGTTACCGTTAGAAAACCTCCAGCAAAACGAGGTGGTAAAACGACAGGTAAAAAACCTTCTTTTTTTTCGAGTTCTACATTTTTCAAATTGATTTTACTTTTCAGTTTGATTATAGTTATTTATAGTCAGCGAAATGTTTTAGCGTATTATTTAGGTTTTAAAACCGATAAGATATTTGTTGAAGCTAGAGAAGTTGCAGTAGATAAAGTGCTTGATGCACATATAGAGAAATCATTCGGTATTGATGTTTCTGAATATCAGGATAAAATAAATTGGGATAAGGTTAAAGAAATTGACGGCGGTTATCCCATAGAGTTTGTATTCGTTCGTGCTTCCATAGGAAATGAAAGAGCCGACAGAAAGTTTAAAAAGTATTGGAAGAAAGCCAAAGAAAAAGGTTTTATCTGCGGTGCCTATCATTATTATCGTCCCAATGAAAATTCGATTGAACAAGCAGATAATTTTATAAAGCAAGTTACTTTGGTTGAAGGTGATTTTCCGCCAGTGTTAGATATAGAAAAACTTCCTAAAACACAATCAATCGAACGTCTTAAAGTTGGACTGAAAAGATGGCTTGAAAAAGTTGAAGCACACTACGGAGTAAAACCTATTATTTATAGTGGTGAAAGTTACTATGAAGATTTTTTAAAAGATGACTTTGAAGAATATCCTTTTTGGATAGCAAACTATACTGCTTTTTATAAAGATATTGATGATGAATGGTCTATCTGGCAACTAACAGAAAATGGCCGTATACCAGGAATAAAAGGTCCTGTAGATATTAATATCTATAATGGAACTTCGGTTGAAATGAAAGAACTTTTAATTAAGTAATCTTGATTATTTTTTTGGCAAAAAAACCATCATTAAAATAATAATTATTGTAAGAACTGCAAAAATTCCAATACCTTTTTTATTGGCAAAATTAACAGTCCAACCCATCCATTCAATTCTTTTGTTAACCCATCCACGTGGATCTTCAGGATTGTAATAAATTCCTCCCCATTTCCAGTTTTTAGGGTCGTTGTGCCATTTTTCGATTTGTTCTTTTGTGGGTTGCATATTCTATAGATAAAAAATGGGAGGATAATAATTCCTCCCATGTTAAAATATAAATTATTGAATAATAATTTTATGAGTTTCAAGAGTATTGTCTACTTCAACTTTTAATAAATAAATTCCTTTATCTAGTTGACTAACATCTAAACTGTTTTCTCCTTTTTTTAGGCTTAAAGTTTTTATTCTTTTTCCACTTATTTCAAAAAGACTAACTTCTACTTCTTTATCAAAGTTTAAATATAGAATATCCTTTGTTGGATTTGGATAAATATTGTTTTTAATCAATTTTTGAGGTGTAGAAGTATTTATTTGTTTATTTATTTCTTCTTCATCACTATTTAACACTAAATCGGTTTCATATACAATTGAACCACATGAATTAGAGGTTGTTAGTTTTAATTTTGCTGAAAACGGTGGACAAGCACTTACTGTGGCTAAGTTCCCATTTGGATAAAAATCAACATATCCTGTACTGTTTATCAATTCCCAATTGTAGTTAAAATTACTTGTGGTTGCAGATTGGTAATCTTTTGCTTTATATTCAAATATACAATGACTTGTTCTAACTGTTTCGATTACTGGATTAGGAAATCCTATAGGTATAACTTTTGATATAGTTATGATTTGTCCACATTGATTGGTTATTTGTGCATTAAGAGTGCAAAGACCATCAGTTGAACTTGTACTTAGGGTAATTTGAGAGTTTGATTGATTAACTATATTAACATTGCTATTTCCTGTTATTGACCATAGTACAGTTGTATTGTTTGGTAAATTTATTAAGTTATAAATGTTATTACCTGGACAAATTGTGTTATTGCCGTTTATAGCTAATCCATTTGTTGTGAATTGAGAGCGATTTACTATAGCAGTTTGCGTTTGTTGATTAACACCATTAACAACAGGTGTCACACTCACGTTTGAGGGTAAAGAGTTTGGAGAATTTGGTTTTAAATAGATGTTGGAGTTTGAAATTGCAGAAAACAATGTCCAACCTGGATAACTCCAATTATAAGTTACATTCTGAGTGTTATATTGATTTTCTACCCAAAATTCTTTTACATCTGTAGAGCCACAAGGTATAGATAGTGATGAAGGATGTAAATAAAAAGTTGGAGTAGCAGTTTTTATTATTGGAAAATTACAACTATTGTATTCTGAATTTGATGATGATTTCAGTGTAGCAAATAGTGTTCCTCCAGAAAGGTCAAAGTCAGATGCATTAATTGTTGTAGAAATTCCTCTATAAGCAGTTGATGTGTTATTGGAACCCGGTAAAAAATCAGCATCTAAAATTTGAATTGAAGATCTATAAATACGCCAATCTTGAGCGTGTTTTCGTGTATAAATTGTCAAGGTGCTTAATCCTAATGTTAAATTTGTGGGTTTATCTATTTTTATATTTATTGTTAAAGTTAAACTTGGACTGGTTTTAAAATCGATTGTCCCACAATTTGTTACAGTGTTAGACTGCCCATTGTTGTTGTAAGTTATTGATTCAATAGTAACAGTTTGACTATTGGCAACAAAATTTAGTGCCAAAATCATAATTAAAATAATTCTTTTCATGAGTTTAATTTGTTTTCACAAAAGAAAGAAAAATATTATTAATTTATTTAATAATATTTAGTTAAAACTCAATCTTCGTTCTTCTTAACTCAAAGTTTTGGCCAAGATATACACGACGTACCATTTCATCTTCTACTAATTCTTCAGGAACTCCGGCTTTTAGGATTCCGCCTTCAAACATCAAGTAGGTTTTATCTGTAATGGCAAGTGTTTCTTGTACGTTGTGGTCGGTAATTAAAATACCTATGTTTTTGTTTTTAAGTTTTGCAACAATACGCTGAATGTCTTCTACCGCAACAGGGTCAACCCCTGCAAAAGGTTCGTCAAGTAATATGAATTTAGGATCTGTTGCTAAACAACGAGCAATTTCGGTACGACGACGCTCACCACCTGAAAGTAAATCACCTCTGTTAGTACGAATATGACCTAATGAAAATTCATCAATCAAAGCTTCCATTTTAGCTTCTTGTTCTTGTTTAGTCAAGTTTGTTAGTTGAAGTACACTTAAAATGTTTTCTTCAATAGTCATTTTTCTAAAAACAGAAGCTTCTTGAGCCAGATAACCAATTCCGTTTTGAGCACGTTTGTACATTGGGTAATCAGTAATATTCATGTCATCAAGATAGATGTTCCCTGAATTTGGTTTTACCAATCCCACAATCATATAAAAAGAGGTCGTTTTTCCGGCACCATTAGGGCCTAATAAACCAACAATTTCCCCCTGATTTACTTCCACCGAAATCCCTTTTACAACCGTCCTTTTTTTGTAGGTTTTGATTAAATTATCTGCTCTTAATATCATCAATCTTTGATTATTAGATTATTTATAATTTGAATCCGCAAAGTAACGAATAAACAAATCGCAAATAGTCGAATTAACAATTATTTAGTTTCTTCTAAAGCTTCCCAAAATTCGTAAGCTCTTCTTAGATGAGGAATTACGATTGTTCCGCCTACTAAAGTAGCTACGCTCATTGCTTCCATCATTTCTTTTTTATTGATACCTAACTTGTAACAAGTCTCTAAGTGATACTTGATGCAATCGTCACAACGCAATACAGCCGATGCTACAAGTCCTAAAAGCTCTTTAGTTTTAACATCTAAAGCGCCTTCAGTATAAGTGTTCGTGTCTAAATTAAAAATACGTTTGATGACTTTATTGTCATCTGCTAATAATTTCTCGTTCATTTTTGAACGATAATCGTTAAATTCTTGTACTAAGTTGCTCATTTTTTTCTTTCTTTTTTACTACTAACTTCGAGATTAGTATACTTATTTCATAGATTAAAAGCATTGGAACTGCTACAGTAATTTGACTTACCACATCTGGAGGAGTTACAATTGCTGCAATAATTAAGACAATAACAACAGCATATTTTCTTGTGTTTTGTAAGAAAGTAGGGGTTACTAATCCAATTTTTGTCAACAAATAAATTATTATTGGCAATTCGAAAAATAAACCTCCTGCTATTACCGAAGTTTTAATCATGCTTATGTATGATTCTAAATTGAATTCGTTTTTTACAACATCACTTACTGAAAACGTTGCAACGAAGTTTACAGACATTGGCACAATTACATAGTAACCAAAAAGTACTCCAATGAAGAAAAGCAATGAAGCAGTAATTACGAAAACCTTAGCATACTTGCGTTCACTTTCATATAGGGCAGGACTAATAAACTTCCATACTTCCCATAAAAGATATGGGAAACCTAGTATAAAACCTGCCGTGATACATGTCCAAACAAAGACATTTACCTGACCTTCCATGCTTGTGTTTTGTATGGTAAAAGGTAATTCTTCGATGCAAATGGTTTCGGCAAAACCTAAATAATGTGAAGCATCACAAAAAAATCTGTAGGTTACAAAATCAACTTTTGTTGGACCAAAAATAATGTCGTCAAAAATAAAATCGGACACAAAATATACTGCGATTGCAAGTATAACAATAGCGGTCGAGCTTCTAACTAATAACCATCTTAACTCTTCTAGATGGTCTAAAAAGGACATTTCTCCTAAACTTTTCTTCGCCATTTTATATAATTCCTTCCTTTAAAATATCGTGAATATGGATAATTCCAACATATTCTTCTTTATCAAAAACTACCAACTGAGTTATGGAAAAATCTTCCATAGTATTAAAAGCGTCAATAACCATACTTTCTAGCTGAACAGTTTTTGGATTTATTGTCATGATGTCTTTTGCAATTAAACCCGAAATGGTTTCTGTTTTATTAAGCATTCTTCTAATATCTCCATCAGTAATAATACCTACTAGCTTTTTATCTTCCATTACTGCTGTAACTCCTAATCGTTTTTCTGATATTTCGACAATAACATCTTTGATAGATGAACTGCTGCTTACCATTGGTTTGTGAGTTCTGTCAAGCATATCAGTAACGCGTAATAATAATTTTTTTCCTAAAGCCCCACCTGGATGATATTTTGCGAAATCCTCACTTTTAAAGTTTCTCATTTCCATTAAACAAACAGCCAATGCGTCACCTAAAACCAATTGTGCAGTCGTGCTATTTGTTGGGGCTAAGTTGTTTGGACATGATTCGTTATCTACATGAGCATTTAAAACTAAATCTGAACCTTTTCCTAAGAATGAAGTAAGATTTGCAGTCATGCCAATTAATGGATTTCCGTATCTTTTTAGTAGAGGGACCAAAACTTTAATTTCTGGGCTGTTACCACTTTTAGAAATACAAATAATGGCATCTTCTGGTTGGATCATTCCTAAATCTCCGTGAATGGCTTCGGCTGCGTGTAAAAACATGCTTGGAGTTCCAGTCGAATTGAAAGTCGCAACCATTTTTTGCGCAATAATGGCGCTTTTTCCAATTCCTGTAACTACTAATCTTCCTTTGCAGTTGTAAATTAACTCAACTGCTTTTGCGAAATCTTCTGTTAAGTAATTGGTTAGTTGCGCTATAGAGTCGCTTTGTGATAGGATTGTGTTTTTGGCACTAGCCAAAATATTTTCTTTTGTAATCAAAACAGAATAGTTTTAAATTTGTGTGTGAAAAAGAAATTTGTATCTTTATCTGTGCAAATTTATAAAAATACTGTTATTATAGGATGAGTTCTAACGAAATTGATTTACATAAGGAGCTAAAAAAATATTTTGGGTTCGACCAATTTAAAGGATTGCAAGAACAAGTTGTTCGAAGCATAGTTTCAGGAAAAAACACTTTCGTAATAATGCCTACCGGTGGGGGTAAGTCATTATGTTACCAATTGCCGGCCTTGATTAAAGAAGGAACGGCTATCGTTGTATCTCCATTGATTGCTTTAATGAAAAATCAGGTTGACGGACTAAGAAGCTTAGGTTCAGAGTTTGGCATTGCACATGTATTGAATTCATCTCTTAATAAAACAGAAATTGCACAAGTAAAAAAAGATATTTCTACAGGTTTAACCAAGTTACTTTACGTAGCGCCCGAATCCCTTACAAAAGAAGAGTATATTGAGTTTTTAAGAGGCGAGAAAATTTCTTTTGTTGCTATTGATGAAGCGCACTGTATTTCAGAGTGGGGACACGATTTTAGGCCAGAATACCGTAATTTAAGAAACATAATAAAAGCTTTAGGGGATATTCCAATTATAGGTTTGACAGCAACAGCAACTCCTAAAGTTCAGGAAGATATTCTGAAAAACCTTGATATGCCTGATGCTAATACTTTTAAAGCATCATTTAATAGGCCAAATTTATTTTATGAAGTACGTACAAAAACTAAAAATGTTGAGGCAGACATCATAAGATTTATAAAACAACACAAAGGTAAATCAGGGGTTATATACTGTTTGAGCAGAAAAAAGGTTGAAGAAATTGCTCAGGTTTTACAAGTAAACGGTATATCAGCTGTTCCTTATCATGCAGGTCTCGATGCAAAAACAAGAGCAAAGCACCAAGATATGTTTCTAATGGAAGATGTTGATGTGGTTGTGGCAACTATTGCTTTTGGGATGGGTATCGATAAACCAGATGTTCGATTTGTAATACATCATGATATTCCAAAATCATTAGAGAGTTATTATCAAGAAACGGGTCGTGCTGGACGTGATGGAGGAGAAGGCCATTGTTTGGCTTACTATTCATACAAAGATGTTGAGAAGCTGGAGAAATTTATGGCAGGAAAACCAGTAGCTGAGCAGGAAGTAGGTTTTGCTTTATTGCAAGAAGTTGTAGCTTATGCAGAAACTTCAATGTGAAGACGCAAGTTTCTACTACATCATTTTGGTGAAGAATTTGACAGTGAAACTGGTGAGGGGGCAGATATGGATGATAATGTTCGTAATCCTAAACCTCAAGTAGAAGCAAAAGATCAAGTTGTAAAACTTCTTGAAGTTATAAAAGAAACGAAGAGTATTTATAAATCTAAAGAAATTGTATTAACACTTATAGGCAAAGTAAATGCTGTGATCAAAGCACATAGAACCGATACTCAAAAATTCTTTGGTATTGGTAAAGATCATGACGAGCGCTATTGGATGGCAGTTTTACGATTGGCTCTTGTTGACGGATTAATTTCTAAAGATATTGAGTCTTATGGTATACTTAAAGTAACAGAAAAAGGGTTGGCTTTTATAAAAAATCCTACCTCATTTATGATGGCTGAAGATCACGAATACAGTGAAAGTGAAGATGAAACTATTGTAACAGCTTCAAAATCTTCAGGAGTAGCTGATGAGGCTTTAATGTCTATGCTAGTAGATTTAAGAAAAAAAGTTGCCAAAAAAGAAGGAGTTCCTCCATATGTGGTATTTCAGGAATTTTCTCTTGAAGATATGGCCTTAAAATACCCTGTTTCAATCGATGAATTGAGTAATGTACAAGGAGTTGGTGAAGGGAAGGCCAAAAAATATGGTAAAGATTTTGTTGCTTTAATTGCCAGATATGTAGAAGATAATGATATTATGCGTCCGGATGATTTAGTGGTTAAATCGACGGGAGCAAATTCGGCATTAAAACTTTATATTATTCAGAATATAGATCGTAAATTACCTTTAGAAGATATTGCGAAGGCAAAAGGCTTAGATATGGATACTTTACTCAAAGAAATGGAGCAAATTGTGTATTCTGGAACTAAGCTTAATATTAAATATTGGGTTGATGATATATTAGATGAAGATCAACAAGAAGAAATTCACGAATATTTTATGGAATCTGAATCAGACAGCATAGAAAAAGCCTTAAAGGAATTTGATGGCGATTACGATACA
>CAMLKV010000054.1 GCA_946480635.1 uncultured Flavobacterium sp. | reverse complement strand
TGAAAAAATTGCTTCAGTTAGGTTGTCAATTAACGAAAGTTTGATGAGATTAAGGTCATCGCTTCTTGTTAAGAAAAATGAAGTAAGTAAGGAAAAAAACGTTTTGGGGGGTAAAATTTCTCAAATACCTACTCAGGAGAGAGAGTTTAGAAATATTTTTAGACAACAACAAATAAAAGAAGAACTATATCTTTATTTATTTAAAAAGAGAGAAGAAACTGCTATTACACTAGCAGGTACCGCACCTAATTCGAAAATTGTAGATGAAGCCTATGAAAATTTAAATCCGGTTTCACCAAAAAGACAAATGATTTACTTAATAGCTTTTGTTTTAGGTTTGGGAATGCCATTCTTGGTGATTTATGTGAAAGGTCTTTTAGATACAAAAGTTAAAGATAGACACGATCTTGATCGATTAGGAATCCCTTTTATTGGTGATGTTCCTCATTCAGACTCAAATAACGAAATTATTCAATCTGATAGTAGAACAAGCTCTGCTGAAGCCATTAGAATTGTTAGAACAAATTTAGAATTTATACTCAATAATGTTAGTACAGATAAGGCAAAAACTATCTTTTTAACATCAACAGTTCCAAAAGAAGGGAAGACCTTCATTACGATGAATTTAGCGGCTACTATTGCTATTTCTGGTAAAAAAGTCTTATTGATTGGAATGGATATTCGTAATCCAAAATTGGATGAATATGTTAGTTTGCCTGGCAGAGGTTTGACAAATTATTTGTCAACTAATGGAGCAGATATCCATGATTACATAGTTAAGCAGAATGGATATGAATGTTTTGACATAATACCTGCAGGTGTTATTCCTCCAAATCCTGCTGAATTACTAATGAGTAAGAAAGTAGAATTAATGTTTGAGGATCTTAAAAAAGAATATGATTATATAATTGTAGACACTGCTCCTGTAAGTTTAGTGACAGATACTTTATTGATTTCCAAGAATGCAGACTCTTTTATTTATGTAGTGAGAGCTAATTATTTACACAAACCAATGCTAAAAACTTTAGAAGTTTTACATAGAGAAAATAAATTACCTAATTTATGCGTATTGCTAAACGATACTGATACCATTAATGGTTATGGCTATGGTTATGGTTATGGAGTTGAGGTTGAAAATAAACCTTGGTATAAAAAGTTTTTTAGCTTTATTCCATTTGTAGGATAGTCTATGATATTTATAAATAAAAAAACCTCTAATTTAGTTAGAGGTTTTTTTTTATTCTTTCTGTTGCTGTGTAAATATTCTATTTGAAAAAATTATTATTTATAATAACTTCCTCTAATCCTTTTGTGTCTTTAAATAAAACTTTATTTTCAAATGCTTTCAAATGTTTTTGATGATGAACATCAGAACCGGCAAAATCATAAAGTCCTTTTTCCAGAATTTTTTTGGCTACTTCAGCAACTTCACTACCGTAATATCCAACAGTTGAAAGAAGATTTAGTTGTAAAGCACAACCTGAATTTTTTAGTTTTTTGTACTCATCAAAATTTTTGTGATAAAACAAGTAACGTTCAGGATGGGCTAAAACGGGTTTGTATCCAGCAACTTGTAAGTCGAACAATAAATCATAGAGATGAATTGGAGCATTCAAGTAGGACATTTCTACTAAAACAAAATTATCTTTTAATGTTAAGATTTCTCCTTTTTTAAACAATAATGCAAAATGATCATCTAGTAGATATTCAGATGCTGCTTTCAGAGTTACATTTTTGTCTTTCAATAAAGAATTAGTTTCTTTTTCTTTTAAAAGTATTCCTTCTTTAGTATTATCCCAAAAACCACTAAAAGTGTGTGGAGTGGTAATAAATTTTGTAAAGCCTATTTTTTGTAGTCCATCAATTAAATGGATAGTTTCTTCAATAGTTTTTGCTCCATCATCTATTCCTGGAAATAAATGAGAATGAATGTCTGTAAAGCCATCTTGAAATAAGTCTTTTAAAACAGGTTTATTTTTTTTGAAAAAAATCACGATTCTGAGATTTTAAGGGATGTGTGCAAATTTAAGAAATAAGAGGTATTGTTATTTGAATAAGTTGTCAGAAAAAAAATAATTTGATAATATTTAATTTCAGATAAATTTTTGTTCGGCTTTACTCGGAGTATTTACGGCTTTGGTATGGCTTTAAGTCGGAGTGTGGAGAGTCGTTCAATAAGATATTGAGGCTTCGTTTTGCATAACGATCCAGAGTAAGTTTTATAGTTTGTTTTGGTTGCTTGTTTTATGGTTTTATTTTTACTTTTAATAATATTAATTTATCTCCTCAAATTTGGTTAGATTTTTAAATAGTTTAATTTTGGAGTTTTCAAAAAATAAGTTGTCCTCTATGGAAAATAAATCGATTGTTGGTGAGGAATGGGATCATGTTATTGAGTCAAAATCTTCTTTGTTTGATCTACGTTTAAAGGAAGTTTGGAATTATAGAGATTTACTTTTTTTATTTGTCAGAAGGGATTTTGTAACCGTTTATAAGCAAACTATTCTAGGGCCATTATGGTTTTTTATCCAGCCTATACTCACTACCATTACCTTTACCATTATCTTTGGAAATGTAGCACAACTATCTACTGATGGGGCTCCTAAACTAGCCTTTTATATGGCAGGTATTACATTGTGGAACTATTTCTCAACTTGTTTAACAGCGGTTGCTGGAGTATTTAATACAAATGCAGGAATTTTTGGAAAAGTGTATTTTCCTCGATTAATAATGCCATTGACTATTGTAGTGTCCAATTTGATGAAGTTTGGAGTGCAATTTTTAATGTTCATCATATTTGTTTTCTACTTCTGTTTTAAAGGGCAAATTCAACCTAATAATTGGATATTATTTACTCCAGTGATTATTTTGTTGATGGCTGTTATTTCAATGGGTTTGGGGCTAATCTTGTCTTCAATGATGACAAAATATAAAGATTTGAACCAATTAATTAGTTTTGGAGTACAGTTGGCAATGTATGCCACTCCAGTAATATATCCTAGTTCTTCAGTGCCTCAAAGCTTTAAAATGATTTTACAACTAAATCCTTTAAATGGACTATTTGATTATATGCGTTATGCTTATTTAGGAGTAGGTAATTTTGGATTAAATTCTTTAGTTTATCCGTGTATATTCGCTATTTTTATATTAATTATTGGAGTTGTTGTATTTAATAAAGTTCAAAAATCTTTTATGGATACAGTTTAATTAATTTAGACATAAAAATAAAAGAATTTAAATACATAATACTAGCTCAATACTTTAAATCCCAAATCTAAAATGAGTAAAGTTATAATAAAAGCCGAAAATATTTCTAAACAATACCGCTTAGGTTTAGTTGGAAGGGGTACTGTTCGAGATGATTTAAAACGATGGTGGTATAATGTGCGTGGAAAAGAAGATCCTTTCCTGAAAATTGGAGAATCAAATGATAGAAGTAGTAAAGGAGGTAGCGATTATGTTTGGTCCTTGCGTGATATTAACTTTGAAATCAATCAAGGGGATTCGGTAGGCATTATAGGTCGTAACGGAGCTGGTAAATCCACCTTGTTAAAAATATTAAGCCAAGTTACCCAACCCACCACGGGTAGGATTTATACCAAAGGACGAATAGCTTCGTTATTAGAAGTAGGAACGGGATTTCATCCCGAAATGACAGGGCGAGAAAACATCTATCTAAATGGAGCCATTTTAGGAATGCGCAAACATGAAATCACTCGTAAACTTGACGAAATTATTGCCTTTTCTGGAGTAGAACGCTATATTGATACGCCTGTTAAGCGTTATTCTTCTGGTATGTACGTGCGATTAGCTTTCGCCGTAGCTGCGCATTTAGAATCAGAGATTTTAATAGTAGATGAAGTACTAGCAGTAGGCGATGCGGAGTTTCAGAAGAAATGTTTAGGGAAGATGAATGACGTGAGTAAAGGTGAGGGAAGAACGGTGTTGTTCGTGAGCCACAATATGGGGGCTGTAAGGAATCTATGTAGTAAAGGAATACTCCTAAATAATGGATTAATCAACTTTTCAGGAAATGTTGAAGAAGCTATTAAAGTCTATCAAAATTTAAATTTTGATAACGTTAGAATGGAGTATATTGGAGATAAAATAATTAAAAGAGCCATTTTAAACTCTAAAAAAAACATTTTAAAATACAAATCAAATTTTGAGCTAGAAGTATCTATTGAATCTAAATTTCCTATTAATAATTTAATTTTAGGATTGGTGATAAAAGATTTTGATGAAGTTACTCTAATAGGAATCAACAATAAAAATTATTTGTTGAACAAGATGAACGATAAAGAAACCTTTAAAGGGGTCATATCTGTTTCTTTAAAAGAAATAAGACTTCTTCCAGGAAAATACAAATTAGATTTATTTTTAGGAGATTCAATTAATGATATTGAAGTTGTGAAAGATGCAATTGTTTTTGAAGTTTCAAATCCATTCAATATTGATATCATGAATCGTATTGACCTAAGAATTAATAAAATATTTCAAGACGATGTGGATTGGAAATATCTTGAAAGCAAATAATTATTTTAGTTATGAAAATTTTTAAACTTATTAGAAAAATTAAAAACTCTTTAGTTAAAAAGGAAATATTAGTACAATCTGAAGAAGAATATTATGAGAATTTATTTGTAAAAAATTCAAAATGGAATACGCCTAATCCAAATGATGAAGAATTGCTGAGATGGGAGGTTATTCAAAATTTTGTAAAAATCGCCAAAAATGAGCAAATATCAGATGAGGAATACACCATTTTAGATTTAGGCTGTGGTAGGGGATGGCTTACAAATCTATTATTACAATATGGTAATGTAAAAGGAATAGAGCCAGTTAGAACAGTCATAGAATACGCAAAAAAACTATATCCCATGATTGATTTTGAATCTGGTAA
The DNA here is from genome assembly GCA_946480635.1 of uncultured Flavobacterium sp. The sequence goes on along the minus strand of CAMLKV010000054.1, from coordinate 4,814 downwards.
TGCAAAAGATTTGATAAAGGATGGTTCTGTCAAATTTGATTTAATTGTATCTTCAGAGGTTATTGAGCATGTTCCTGATGAGGAGAAAAGTGAATTTATTGCGGACATTTACTGCCTATTAAAGGATGGCGGGTTTTTAATACTTTCTACACCAAGAGATGAAGTACAAAAAGAATGGAATAAATATATGGGTGCTAATCAGCCTATTGAAGATTGGATATCTGAAGATAAGTTGGAAAAAATTTTAAATAAGAATTCGTTTAAAACAGTTCAATTGGAAAGAATAAAAATAAGACCCATTGAAAAAGCATCTGAAATTGATTTGTATCAAGTATGGCTATTTAAAAAAATATAGATGTTTAAAGTTTCCATAATAGTTCCGTGTTACAATCAAGCTAACTATCTTCCCGTTAGTTTAGAATCTGTTTTGAAACAAACATATCCAAACTGGGAATGTATTATTGTGAATGATGGTGCAACAGATAATACGAAGCAAATAGCCGAAGAATGGTGTAAAAAAGATAACAGGTTTAAATACATAGAAAAAGAGAATGGAGGTTTAAGTAGTGCGAGAAATACTGGACTTAATATTGCTTCAGGGGATTACATTCAATTTTTAGATGCAGATGATTGTCTTGTGTCAACAAAGTTTGAAAAATCAATAAATAAACTATCAAGTGTACAAAGTAATACCGTTGTAGTTTCAAGTTTTGCAATGTTTGAAGATTTCAATGCACAAATTCTTTTAGCATCGTATTGTAAACTTAATCAGGAACTATTAACAGAAAAAAATATTCTAAATAAATGGGATATTACTTTTTCAATACCCATACATTGTGGTTTTTTTTCAAAAGCAATATTAGAAAAAATCCGTTTCAATGAAACTTTAAAAGCAAAAGAAGATTGGCTTTTTTGGGTGCAGATAGCTAAAGCAGGAAATTCTTTTGTTTATTTAGACGATATTTTGGCATTGTATAGAAAACATGCTGCAAGTATGACAATGACAAGTGAAAGAATGTTTTCTGATAAAATTAACTTGTTTAAAGAATTTAAAAATCACATGTCTATTGATGAATATATAGATTTTTTAATGCTAAGACTTGAAGATAATTTTAAATATATAGAAAACTTAAAAGAACAGAATTCTAACTTAAGAAATTCAAAAATTTATCAGTTAGAACAAACAATACGAAAAATGCTTAAAAAGATTAAATTGTAATTTAAAAGCAACGATTATTTGTATCTTAAGCCCCTAAAATACTGTGAATTGTTAGCTATTGTTATTCCTTATTATAAATTAACGTTTTTTGAAAAGACGTTGCAGTCGCTTGCTGATCAGACAGATAAGCGATTTAAGGTCTATATAGGTAACGATGCTAGTCCAGAGACTCCTAATTTGATTCTAAATAGATTTCAAGAAAAATTCTCTTTTCATTATCATCAGTTTGAAACTAATCTGGGATCAAAATCATTAGTCAAACAATGGGGACGTTGTTTAACTATGGTTGGAGATGAACAATGGGTAATGATTTTAGGAGATGATGATACTTTAGATACTAATCTAGTTAAATCATTCTATGAAAATCTAATTACTATTGAAGAGAAAAAAGTTAATGTTGTAAGGTTTGCATCAAAGGTTATCAATGAAAATGATGAGGTTACCTCAAAAGTACAGCAACATCCAGTTTTAGAAAATGCAGAAGATTTTTTAATTAGAAAATTTACAGTTGGAGTGAGGAGTTCGCTCAGTGAATATATCTTTAAAAAGGAGAAAATTGAAGAAATTAAGTTTAAAGATTTTCCTTTAGCCTGGTTTAGCGATTTACTTGCTGTAGTTGAATTTGCTGAAAACAAACCTATTTATTCAATTAACGATAGTATGGCAAATTTCAGATGGAGTGGAATAAATATTACTAGTAAAATAGATGATTTGTTATTGAAGAATAATGCAACATTTAATTTTTACAAATATTTGTTGAATCAATATGGAAAACAATTTCCAGATAAATTATTACAGTTACTTTTGGACCGTTTTGAAAAAACAATTTTTGATAATAAAAAAAATCTGAAATATTGGCTTGTATTATTGGGTATATATCTGAAATTTTTTCAATGGAGGAGGTTTTTAGTGTTAGGTTTGAAGATTAAAAAAAGCATGCAATGAAGTTTTTAATTATTGCTCAAGATTTAAGAACATCAGGAACCAGCGAAGGCATAGTTTCAAGATCTTTTTTAGCAAAACTAAGAAAGGCTTATCCGTTGGCAATTATTGATGTAGAATATATAATTCATAACGATACTGATGATGATTTAGAATTGTTACCAGTTAATTCTGTAAATAAACATATTGTCAATATAAAAGTGCCTGCCCATATTGTTTTCTTGAATAAATTTTATTGGCGTTTGTTTAATGTTTCTTTAAAAGAACGTTATGTTTATGAACAATATGCTAAATTCATAAAAGAAATAGATTATGAGGAATATAATCATATTTTTATAAGAAGTGCAGGAATTGATCATGAAATGATTTTAGCGACTCATGATCTACCAATTTTAAGGAATGCAATTGTCAATTTCCATGATCCTTATCCTTTAACATGGTATGTTGGATATAAAAGTTCAGTTAGCAATCTTGAATTATTTCGTTTAAAAAGAATAATAGAAGTTGTTGCTCAAGCAAAAACTTGTACAAGTTCCGCAAAGTATATGTCGCATGATTTGGAACATTTGTATACTTCCAAAAAGAAATTTCACACTTTACCACATCAATATGATGCTACAGTTTTTGATTTGTCTGACCAAAGCCAAATGATTAAAAAAAATAAGAAAGTAAATATTTCTTATCACGGAGCGTTAATGTTTGGGAGAAATATTGAAAATTTGCTTCTGGCGTATGAGCAATTATTGATTGAAAATCATAACTATATTGAACAAACAGAATTTGTGTTGAGAGTGAAAGGAGAAAAAATTAAATATTTGAGAGAAAGATTTGAGAAAATTTCCAATATTCAAATTTTAGATACTTTGAATTTCTCTAATTCTTCAAATGAGCAAATCTATGAAAGTGATATTGTTGTTATTTTAGAAAACGGACCTAGATATTGTAATATATTGGTAGGAAAAGCACCATTTTTAGCAGCCTACCATAAGCCAGTATTATGTGTTTCTCCACAAAAAAGCGAATTGCGAGATATTATAATAGATGACAGGTGTATTGCTAATATGAATGATGTTAATGAGTTAAAGAAGAAATTGAAGGATTTAATTGACAATCGTTTAAAATCTAATGAGCCTTTTTATCCTTTTGGAGATTACTTTTCTGATGTAAAGTTTAAAAAAGACTTAGAAAATATCTTATTAGCAAATAATAATTAAAATTTAGCTCAATAAAAATTATAGAATGAATCCATTAAAAAAACAATTAATTTATTTTTTGATTAAAAATTACAATGAGAAATTTAGATTCCTTAAATTAAGGAAATTAATCAAGAACTTAATTGGTAGTGAGAGAATTGCATTAAAATACCAAAATATAAAGTTATATGCGGGTATACATTCATCTATAGAAAATAGTATTTTATTTGATGAATATAACGAAAAGGAAATTCTAAATCTTATAAAACATTTTGCCAGTGTGAATTATAATTTTATTGATGTTGGAGCAAATGTTGGGATTCATACGTTAACTGCATCGGAAGCGAATAATGAGATCCAAATTTTTTCTTTTGAACCTGAACCAAATAACTTTAACAATTTCATGGCCAATATAGCGTTGAACGGTTTTGTAAATATTAAACCTTTCTGTTTAGGTGTTGGTGATAAGCAAGAAGAAAAAAAATTAAATATAAATACTGGATGGAATAAAGGGAGACATTCTTTAAAAATGGATTTTGGAGATAATTCTCAAAAAATAAATATTCCAATAATTCAACTGAATGTTTTTGAAACATATTTTGAATCCAAAAAAGCAATGATAAAAATTGACGTAGAAGGTTTTGAAAAAGAAGTCTTACTTGGCGCTAAAAATATTTTAAAAAGTATCAACGAAAGTATTTTAATAATTGAATTGCTGGAAGAAAATAACAATTCTGAAACATGTTCTACAATAATTAATTTACTGAAAGAAGTTGGTTTTTCTTCTTTTTATAAAGTGGGAGAGAACAAACAGTTTGATGAAGTTTTAGAATATAAAGGCAGTTCAGATTATATTTTTGTTAAAGGAACAGATACTTTGAATGTTTTTAAAAATTATATCAACTAATGCGGATAGGACTCAATCCACATAAAGATAAACCTATAAACAAAGTAGAATATCTTCATCAAGTAGTTATTCCTGTTTATATACCTAATCAAGAAAATTACTTTAAAGATAGTTTTGAGATATTGCAGTTGTGTATCAATTCATTGTTGCAAACTATTCATAATAAAACTTTTATTACACTGGTTAACAATGGTAGTTGTGAATTAGTAGTTGAGTATCTGAATAGATTGCTTCAAGAAAAAAAGATACATGAAATAATACATACATCAAACATTGGTAAAGTAAATGCAATACTAAAAGGGATAACTGGCCATAATATTGAACTGATAACTATCACTGATGCAGATGTTTTGTTTTTACCCAATTGGCAAAATGAAACAGTTCGAGTATTTAAAGAAATACCTAAAGTAGGTGTAGTAGGTATAGTACCTCAATTTTGCAGTTTTAAAGGAAAATCAGAAAACATAATATTATCAAACATATTTTCTTCTAAGCTTAAATTCTTACCTGTTAAAAATCCAACAGCCCTGATCCGATTTTATGATAGCATAGG
>CAMLKV010000053.1 GCA_946480635.1 uncultured Flavobacterium sp. | reverse complement strand
TTTTTTTTATTATCCTTCCCACAAAACCCTAAAAAATTATTTTATCTTTTAAAACGACTTTTTTACCATCTGAAGTTGGCCAATTTGGCAGCTCTTTATTATTCTTAGAAATAGTAGGCAAAAAAAGTTGATTGTGCGTTGCTGATGCAAATATTAAATAAATAACAATTGGTAGGGCAAGTAGAATAATTAGTATTAATTTTTTCTTCATTAGAAAAGAAATTTAGTGGGTACAAAAATAAAAAAATCCCGACGAATCGGGATTTAATTTTGATAATATGTTGTTAAAAATTCCACTTAATTGTAGAAGTTTTAAATACGTCATAAATATAATCTGCTTCAACCAATAAGATGAAAACCAAATAGATAATCAAAAATACTAGTGGCCCTACAATTGACCAACGAAGAGCTGCTTTTTCACCTTCTAAGTGCATGAAAGCCCACATAATTCCGTATGCTTTTGCAACTGTTAATATGATGAAAATCCAATTTAACAAGTTCATACCTAAAACATTTGTAAAATGTAACGCATGAGGCTTGTAAATACCTAAAGCAACTTCAACTATAGTGATTACAGATAAAATTCCGAATACTTTCCAGATTCTACCAACGTTTGATTCGTGTGCGTGTGCCATAATAACTTTAACTTTTTAATTAAACTAAGTAGAATACTGTAAATACAAATACCCAAACTAAATCTACAAAGTGCCAGTATAATCCAACTTTTTCTACCATTTCGTAGCTTCCTCTTCTTTCGTAAGTTCCTAATAAAACATTTAAGAAAATGATAATATTAATAACTACTCCAGAAAATACGTGGAAACCGTGAAAACCAGTGATAAAGAAGAAGAAATCAGCGAACAATCTGTTACCGTACTCATTACGTTTTAAATTAGCTCCTTCTACTACATATTTAGCATTTTCAACTAATTTTAAAGACTCTTCACGTGATAATACTATTTTATGTTTTGTTGTTGCGTCAATCTTTTCAGAACGAACCAAGATTCCTTCATTAGCTTTAAATCCTTCAACAACTTGGTTTACAGAAACAGAAGTCAATGCTGGCTCATCAACAAACCATAACCCATTGCTTCTTTTGTGTTGAACCCTTTCTTCGGGGGTGTGAGAAGCAAATTCTGAAAGCGATACTCTTGCATAACCAGACGGTTGTGTTTTATCTACTTTTACAAATTGCAATAAAGAACCTCCTTTTGTTTCGATAGCTCCATGCTCACCTTTAATGAATTTTTTCCACTCCCAAGCCTGTGAACCTACGAATATTAAACCACCAATAATGGTTAAGAACATATATAAAACAACTTTATTCTTTTTCATTTGATGTCCTGCATCTACAGCCAATACCATAGTTACAGAAGAGAAAATTAGAATAAAAGTCATTAACGCCACATAGTACATAGGCGCCGGCACTCCATGCATGAAAGGAAAGTGAGTAAACACTTCATCTGCCAAAGGCCATGTTTCAATAAATTTAAATCTCGAAAAACCATAAGCAGCTAGGAATCCAGAGAATGTTAAAGCATCGGAAACGATGAAGAACCACATCATCATTTTACCATAGCTTGCATTCATTGGTTCGTTTCCTCCGCCCCAAACTTTACCTTCAGTACTTGTAGTAACTGTCGTTGCCATAGAAATAATATTAAAAAGTTGTCAAATTTACGTTTTTTTCTTTTTACACGAAATATAAAAACAAAAACAAATATACCCAAAGAAAATCTAAAAAATGCCAAAACATTGCACCTAGCTCAATTCCAGTGGTTTGAGTTGAATTGTATTTTTGTTTAAAATGATTATAAATTACTATTAACAGAGAAATTATTCCTCCAAACAAGTGTGCCATGTGCAAAATCACAAGCATATACAGAAATGAAGAAGTCACATTACTTTGTGCTCCGGTAAAATAATATCCCATTTCAACTACTTGACTAAAGCCTTTAAACTGAAAAAACACAAAGGCAATTCCTAAAGCTAAAGTCACCAATAAAAGTAAAGTAGTATTTTTTCTATCATCCTTTTTTATTGCCAATTTTGCCAAATGAATAGTAATACTACTTACAATGATAATTAAAGTACTTATTGTAAATGCAGAAGGAAGCACCATTGTATGAACCCAATCCTTTCTTGAAGCACTCACTAAATAAGCACTTGTTAAACCTGCAAACATCATAAACATACTTAGCATCGCAAAAAGCAAAATCAGCTTATATGATCTAGCTGTTTTTTGCTTGTGCTCTTGTATCGACATTGTTTCCATACTCTATTATCTTAAAAACTTATCTGTTATATATACAATTTGTAAAAGTGAGATATACGAAACACTTACTAACATTAATGTTTTAGCCGTCTTATCATCTCTTTTTTGATACAGCATCACTGCTGCTCTAAGCATCCATAATCCTAAAAATACCACTACAATAGTTGCAACTGTAGATAAATACAATTGACCTGTATAACCAAATGTTGGCAATACAGAAGCCACTACCAACCATACAGTATACAATATGGTTTGCATAGCAGTCGATTTATCTTTGTGTCCCGTTGGAAGCATATAGAAACCTCCCTTTTTATAATCTTCATATAAAAACCAACCAATAGCCCAGAAATGTGGAAATTGCCAAAAGAACTGAATAAGAAAAAGCGTTCCTGCTTCGATTCCAAATTCACCTGTTGCAGCAACCCAGCCCAACATAAATGGAATAGCACCAGGGAATGCCCCAACAAATACTGAAAGCGGCGTTATTGTTTTAAGCGGTGTGTATACGCAAGTATAAAGAAATATTGAAATTGCGCCAAACATGGCTGTTTTTTCATTGATATTATAAAGAATAGTTAAACCTATTATCGTTAAAATCGAAGCAATCACAAATGCTGTTTTAACCGACATTCTACCAGAAGGAATTGGGCGGTTTTTTGTTCTATCCATCAAGGCGTCTAAGTCCTTCTCTATAATTTGATTGTATGCATTTGAAGCTCCTACCATACAATAACCTCCGATAGCCAACATTAATAAAACATAAATACTACTTATCGAAAAATGATTTACTCCTAATAAATATCCTGCAAGTGAGGAAAAAACCACACTTATTGCTAATCCTGCTTTGGTAATTTCCTTAAAGTCTATTAGAACAGATTGTATTGAAAAAGATGTATTTATATTGCTCAAGGCAGATTTCTTTTAATAATCGGTGCAAAGATAGGAATAAGCGATAGGAAAAATCAAATCTAATTTAGTTAATTTTAATAATCAAAGTACCAATTAAACAAATCTGATCGTAAACCTAAAGAAAACCAAGTTGTATTTTCTTTGAATACATTTTGAGTATCTACTGAAGGTGAGAATTTTCTATAGATAAAATTTCCAAAAATCTTCATATTTGTAGAAGGATTCAACAAATATCCTGCTTGCAAATCAGTTATTAAAATATTTGCCTTATTCCCTTGACCAATTGTTACTCCTTTGTCATAAGGTCTATTATCATTGTAGCTTAAATAAATATTAGACCCATAATTTAGTTCAACATCATTAGGGTCAGGCGTATCAAAATCAAAACCTCTTACACCTGCACTCACTTTTAATTCTCCAAACAATCTTTTTTTATTGTATCTAGCAATTACCGTTATTTCTCTAAAGTTAGAACCCCAAGTATGCCCCATACTCTGATTATTATGACCATAATTTGTCAATGGATTGCTATGTGCATATACATACGGCCTCACGTGATTATATTCAGCTTGTAGATAAAGTCTCTTAACTCCAAATGCGTTATAGTACTTCCCTCCTATCTGATAACCAAATTTATTACGCCAGCTTCTTTCTCCAGATTTCATGTCCCCTAGAGCAAATTCGTCTAATAGAAATTGACCATAAAAATTGACATAATTATTCCATTTATATTTTGAAGTCAATCCTAAGACAGCATTTCCACTTCGTGAAGAAGACGAAAACTCAACTGAACGATAGAATATAATCGGATTCGCAAAATTTACATCAAAACCTCTATTATTTTCATTAGACCAAACAACAGATTCAAAGAAACCAATATTCAATCTTTTAGAAACATTCCAACTCAGATAATGATTGGCCATGTATTTAGTAGCATAAGTTCTATCAGTTGTAACATCTGACCTTACATCTTTTAGCCACATATAGGTATTGGTATACTTGATCTTCCAAAAAGTAGTATTGATTTTAAAAAACGGATATGGACTTGCCCCGTCCCCTTCAAGTAAAGAACGATAACCATCACCAATAAAGTTTCGGCTATAGCCCAATTGTAAATCAAAAAATCTACTTGGTTTAAACGTAATATTTGCATCTGCCGAAGGAAAATCAAATTTTGTTTCTTTAAAATCTTTCGCCGGACCTATTCCAGGCACAATTGCAGGATTTCCACCAGAAGGTTTTATAGAAACCGCATACCTATTATAATAATCTGCAAAAACTCCCTGACTCTCATAAATAGTCGTCGTAAAATTAATTTGGCTTCCCAATCCACCTTGAATATTTATCGCTCTTGTATTTACGAATGTATAATCTTCCTTTGTTGGGTTACTTTTCCCCAATTGCAAATCAAAAACCGGATTAATTGTAAACCAATAATCTTCCCCTTGAATTGCCACCATATTTTCATCAAAAAGCTTTCGACCAACCCAGCTTTTTTTGTTCAACTTAATTTGACTGTATGCCTCATTAAAATCATAATATTTTGCAACTTCATTGTATGAATAAGGCTTAGATCCTGTATGATTATTTGTGCCTATTTGATTTATTTTTTCATCAAATTGAGAATAGTAATTATGAGAAAAAGGTATATTTAAGTTACTCAAAAATTGAGGATTTTTAAATTCTTTATAATCTATAGAAACTTGATCATATTCTGGATGGACTTTGTTAGCCAAAAATTTTGGATCATTTTCTTTTCTCTCCTTTTCTAATCTTTCCTCTTCAGTAATCTCAGCGGCACTTCTTAAAGGTATCGCAATATTAATTGTATATTTTGCATAAGTAGGATTTCCATTGTAAGTTGCTGGTTTTATTTTTGGCATAGCCAAAAAAACTCTTTTTGTTTCAGCTACAAGTTCGGGATACATTGCATCAATATATAGAACCTTAAAAACTCCAGCTGTATCAACTTCAAAAAGAGTTATAACTCTTCCTTTAAAATTATTCTGCTTTGCAATTTCTGGAACTTGAAAATTTTGATAAACAAAATCTTGAATTTGACTATAGAAACATTTTTCCAAATCTTTGTCAAAAGTATTTTCACAGTCAGGAAAGACAGGGAATTTTTCCTGATTACTTACTTGAGAAAAAGTATACTGACTAATAAGAAATAAAAGGAAAAGTATTTTTTTCATGTAGTTTAATAATTATCGTTTGAAACTTCTCCTTGAGAAATAGCTTTTGCCGAAGATGTACCTATACGTTTCACTCCTAATTTTATCATTTCGATTGCTTCATCAATTGTTCGCACACCACCCGCCGCTTTTACAGGTAATGGACATGAGTTTTCAAGCATCATTTTTATAGTATGTACCGTTGCTCCATTTGGTAAATTATCTTCTGTTTTATAAAATCCTGTTGATGATTTTACAAAAACATTTTGATAATCATTTTCTTTGAAGTTACTGATGATAGTATTTTTAATTAAAGCAGAAATTTGAATAATTTGCTGATCTGTCAATGCAGCCACTTCTATAATAAACTTAACAACTTTCTTATTTGCCAAACCTAATTTAGCACATTCGATTATTTCGTTTTTGACCAAATTCGTTTCACCTCTCTTAAAAGCCTGATAGTTTACAACATAATCTAATTCATCTACAGAATCATTAATAGCTTTTTGAGCTTCTTCGAGTTTTACATCAAAGTCTGATGTACCTTCTGGAAAATCAATTACTGTTCCTATTAAGACATCTGATTTTGCTTTCGAAATCATTTGATGAGCCAACGATACTTTATCAGGACGAATCATTATCAATTTAAAATCTTCATCAATTGCTTCCTGAATAAATCTTTCTACAACTTTTGTATTTTCCTTTTCAGACAAACCAGCTTGTTCTGCTGTTTTCAAGTAAGTAGAATCTAAATACTGCTTAATATTCATAAAATAATTATAAGGGTATAAAAATAGAAAAATCCCACCTTAAGTGGGATCTTTTTTTAGTTTTTATTTGAAACAAGAATTATATAATTACAAGTCTCAATTTCTTATTCTTTTAGATATTATGGTTCCAGCAAAAGCTCCAATACTATTAGCCACTGCGTCCCAAACATCTGGTTGTCTATTTGTGGTTAACAATCCTTGTAAAATTTCTACTAAAGCACCTAGAATAACTGCCGATAGAAATAAAAAAAATAGATTTTTTGTTATCCCAATATTTTTATAAAGAAGATACCAAAACCATAAAAAAACGAATCCAAAATAGAACGTAAAATGGACTACTTTGTCAGCATTTTCAAAATAAATATTAGGCTCTGAACTTGGAGTTTTAAAACTGAAGTATAAAATAACTACAGTCCATAAAAATGCAATCCAAAAGGAATATTTATTAAGCGCCGATAAGAGCTTTATAATCTTCACTAGAAAGTAATGAATCTATCTCTGAAGCGTCAGAAATTTTAACTTTAATCATCCAAGCTTCTCCATAAGGATCAGAGTTTACAACTTCAGGATTAGACTCTAACTCTTCATTAAATTCTACTATTTCTCCTGAAAGAGGTAAAAATAAATCCGAAACTGTTTTTACTGCTTCAACTGTTCCAAAAACTTCGTCTTTATTTAATGTTTGATCTAAAGTATCTACTTCAACATACACGATATCACCCAATTCTTTTTGAGCAAAATCTGTGATTCCTACTGTAGCAATATCTCCATCAATGCTAACCCATTCGTGATCTTTAGTGTACTTTAAATTAGTTGGTATGTTCATTTTTTTGTGTTTTAATTCCGAACAAAAATAAAATTATTACGACAATAAATAATCCTTTTTTAAGATTAATTTCCAAAATTATAACGCAACGTAAATCCTGAACGAATATTCGTTATCGGGAACGATGTCGAAATAACTGTTTTAGAGAATGAATAATCAAAAAAGAATAAGGTAGTTAGATTTTTACTAAACGAATAGTCTGCTGTTAGCTTTCCTGAAATAATTTTTTGACCACCTCCTAATTGATTGTTATCATAGTCAAGGTTTCTAACAATTGTTTTGTTATTTCTTAATGAAATATCTCCACGTATGTTAACATCACTCTTTATTAATCCTAATGCATTTTCAGCTAGTTTAGATCTAATTTTTACATCTTTAATTCTGTAACCTAATCCAACTATGTATTCCACGCCTTTAAGTTCTGTCATTAAATTATTGTCAAAACTCATCGATAAAGTTCTATCTTTTTTCATCTCAGCAAGAACCTTAATTGAGCTTTTTAACTCAAAATCCAAACGGATTAATGGACTAAATTGCTCTGTTAAGTTAGCATTAGAAATCAAAATTTTACTTTGATAATTTCCTCCTGCATCTAACGCATCTGGATTTTTATCATATTCAAAATTAGAACGATATGAATTTAATGTGTACGCTGCTTTATAAGCATGTTGTAAAGAGAAACGTTTAAATTTATCCTTAAAGAATTTATATCTCATTAAACCAGTATATTTCACATTCCAGTTAGGGATTGGAAAACTTCTAAATGGAGATAATGGTACATTAGGTGCATTTCTAAAATCACTAGTATATGTAGCTAAAAATGCTGGCAATAAGACTTGTTGGCTATTTTTACCATAACCCTTAGGAAATCCATCAGCATCCAAATTAGCAGGATTATTAATATCTATACCTCTCTGGGCAGCCAATCTATTAGCTATAATAATTCTGTTCTCTCTAAAAGCCTGAAATGCAGATGAAGAAACCTCATCACTACTACTAAAAGAAGTTCCAATCATTACAGTTGAAATAGAGAAATTTCCAGTATTATATGGTGAATGCGATGTATATTCATTATTAATCGCATCAAATTGTTCTGAGAAATTTGAAGCTTTAGTTCTATCACCGGTCAAATCAATTTTCAAATCAGGAAAAGGCTCTAAATTTGCAGTTCCAGTAATTTGCTTATTGGTGATTTCTGTATAATTCTGATTAAACTCAGGATAATTAGTCAACCATCCTTTACGTGCCGCATCAAAGCGGACATCATCGTCTTGCATACCTAAAACGAATCCCATTGAAGGCCTTGATGAACCTAAGAATCCAATTGATGGTAAGTAACCAGGAAGCATTGTTCCATTTGTTTCGTTATAATTAATTTGTACGTTTTTGATACTAGTTGCTAAACCAATTAACCCATCAACCCAAATATTTGGCTGTACCACTTTTGTTTTGGGTTTAGCCACTACTTTTTCACCCGGTTTAGGAGCTGCTGTAGGTGCAGCTGGTTGTTTTTGCTTTGGTGTTCTTTCACTTCTTTTAACTAATCCTATATATTTATACAAAGTAGACATATTGAAAGAAGTATTCAATTTATGTGAATTAGCATTTTGGATTGTGTTACCTAAATTATATCCGTTAAAATCTTGTGCCTGAATTGAGGCTCGTGTCCATGAATAATCTCCTGTATAAGTATAATCAGATTTAATGAAAGACAACAATGGTATTTTATTTATTGGTAATTCATAATTTAATGTTAGCTGCTGATTATGCTGATTAGGCGTACCTATATTCCAATAATCATCCCAAATTGAAAAATCTGCTCTTGGATTGTTTTCTTCATCAAAATAATTACGAACTAAATTTCCTGTAGCTGCAGTATAGTTTAGACGTAGTGATTTTGTAAGATTAAAATTGAATCCATAATTATAGTTAAACATGAAGTTTCTCTTATAAAGAGGACTAATTGGAATCCCTTGTACGTCATCAACCAAACGAAATTGCTGCTTGTTAAACTGGCGTAAAATTGTTGAACTAAAATTTATAGTATTAGGCAAAAAGTTAAAGTTGAAATCACTCAACATTTTCCAATAAGCACTTTTTTTCAAGAATTGATTTTTCTTGAATGGCTCAATATTTTTAGGCTTGAATGTATAAGCATAATCTGCAGAAGTTTTTACCTGTTGATCCAACAACGCTTCTACTTCAAAATCTCTATGATGTAATTCATTAAAAGAATACGAAAGCGTTAGATTTTCAGGATCGTAAAAATGCTGTTTTTGCTCTGGAGCCCTGTCTTTTTTTACACCAATAAAATTAATGCTTGTTCTTTTTGTAAAATCTTCAGCTCTATTTTTAATTTCATCTTTTTTCCCTTCATCGGTAGTAACATCTAACAACTGTTTCAATTTAACATCTTGGTAAAGCGGATCATACTCTGGAGTAATAATTTCTTCTCCTACAGCATAATTAAATGGCAAATTAATACCCCATTTTTTAGGTAAAAGCTTACCTAAATTTACATTAGTCACAATATCATATTGCTGTGCTTCTTCCCTACTTCTTTCATTTGGACTTTCTTCAATGCCTCCAAAACCAATTGTATTCATTCTTCCGGTTGCTGAAAGTGTCATAAAATCGGCCAAATTAGTGTCTAAACTTGCAATTGCAGCTTTTCCTCCTTCATTATCAACATCTGCCAAACGAAGTTCATTAAACCAAACCTCTCCTCTAATATCCTGAGAACTTGTGTTTTTAACACCAACCATTAAAGTTCTAACAAAACCAAAATTAGGATTTCCTTTAATACCTATTTTCATTCCAGTTTTAGCTCCTGGATCTAAATCTTGTGCATTAATCTCTAAATAGCCAGTAACTGGATTAGGGATTAACTCACCTTGAATTTTCTTAACTTTAAGCGCTGTTAAAATGGATGTATTTATATCGAGTT
>CAMLKV010000052.1 GCA_946480635.1 uncultured Flavobacterium sp. | reverse complement strand
GGACTGTAAATCCGTTGGGAAACCTTCGCAGGTTCGAATCCTGCTCTCCCCACAAGATAATTAATTAAGAAAAAGCACCAAGTTTACTTGAGTGCTTTTTTTTGTTTTAATTAGCTTGAGTAAGGAAACCTTACTCAGGATAACGGAAAAAATAGTAGTAATCCTGCTCTCCCCACAAAAAAGCAAACCATAAGGTTTGCTTTTTTTATTACATCTGATTTTAAACTACTAAATCTGGTTAATTACTTCTTCCTCGAAAAACCTTTTTATTCAACAAAAAGTAATACCCAAAAGCATAAAATGACACTACATATCTCAATATACTTAATATCCAAAAACAGAAAGTATAATATTTGGCTTTATAATAGGAATTAAACTATCAATATTCCCAATGACTGCTATACGATAAAATAAACCTGATAAAATATGCGAGATAATAATAGAAAAATACTCTATTGATTAAATAATTCTAATCTTTTGCGTCAAAATCGTTTATTCTTCAACATTAGAAAGCTTTTCTACTATCTTACTTTTATTTATCGATGTTTAGTTCATGATACGATTTTTTTGCTTCTTCATATCCTACCTTAAATATCTCATCCATTTTAACTCGGCTTGTCTCAAATGTTCCAAAACGAGCCAATTCTTCTGGTTCAATTACCCAATCACAAATATTAAATTTATGCGTATTAGAATTTGCCGAAAGCAAATCGAATGCTCTTGTGGTAACTGCTTTTATTGATGACAGATCTTTTCTTTCAATCTTTTGAATTGGACTTACATAAACTCCAATTAATGATTCACATCTTCCTTGTAAAATATCTGTTGGGAAATGATTTAATATACCTCCATCGCTATACAAATTCCCATCAACTTCATACGGAGATAAAACACCAGGAAATGATGAAGATGCTAGTACGGCATCAACAACTTTAGCATCATTATCAAACACCTTTAATTTACCCTTAACTAAATCGGTTGCAGTTATATGAATTTGAATAGACAAATCGCCTATCTTCTTGTCTCCAAAAATTGAATTAAAATACATTTTAAAAGCATCAGAGTCTATCAATCCTGCCTTTTTGAAGGTAAAGTGCTTCCAATTGAAAAAATAAATCGATTTAAAAAAGTTTAAAATATCATCAGGTGATTGCCCACCAGCATATAAAGCTGCAACTATAGAACCTGCACTCGTTCCTGCGATATGAATTGGTTTGATATTTTTTTCTTCTAAAAATTTTAAAACACCTGCATGAGCCAACCCCTTGGTTCCTCCTCCAGATAAAATTAAACCGATTGAATTTTGATGAAGCTTCATTAAAAAAGTAAATTCTTACAACAAATATAAAACAGTATTCAGTTATTTAAAAAATAAAAAAGCCCCGCAAAGCGGAGCCTTAATTTATTCTAAAGCAAATACAACTTGAGCGTTTGCCGTGACTTCGATTTCTCCAATTGCTAGTGTTTCTCTTGGAGTAGCATCGGCACCTTTTGCCAACATCATTTCTCTACCTGCGTATACAGGTTGTGGATAATAAGTTTGTGAGTTATCAGTGATTAATAAAACCTTTCCTAACTTCAAACTCAAAGCCGATGTATAATCTGTTGCTTTTTGTTTTGCATCAAGCATAGCTTTTTTTCTTGCTTCTGATAAATACTGATCTAGTTTAGAAGACTTGAATTCAACTCCATTTATATTTGTTATCCCAGTTTCAGGCAAATCCATCATAAAAGCATCATACTTTTTAATATCTTTTAAAGTAATTGATATTGTTTGATTCGCTGTGAAATTATATTTCTTTTTCTCGTAATCGTAATTCTTATACAAATTCACATTTGTAGTTTGATAGTCAGATTGTGGAATATTGTAACCTTTAATATACTTGATGACTTTCTCGATAATTATATCATTTGCTTTTTTAACTTCAGCTGCGTCTTTACCGTTATTTTGGACACCAACTGAAATAATTACTTGGTCTGGTGTTACTTTAATTTTACCTTCTCCTGCCACACTTATTTGTGGTACTTGTGGTCTTTGATCTTGAGCATAAGTCATAACCGTAAAAATTGTCATTAATGTTACTACTAAATTTTTCATATTTATTTTTATTTATAAGATTGTTATTACAAACGGCGTGCCAATTATATTTTTCCGCTTTTGGCAAGAAAAAAAAGTAACACTATTGGCACTGCTAATAAAATCACCATAAAAGTGTTTTCTGTAAATAGAATTGGCCGTTGTGATAACGTAATCACATAACCTCCTATTGCACCTCCAAAATGTGCTGTATGTCCTATATTATCACTTTTAGCCTTCATCCCATAGATAGATGACAGTAAATAAATAAACCCGTAAAGTGAACCAGGCAAAAAGCCGAAAATCATTAATCTGTCTTCTATCAAGATAGAACTAAAAATTATCCCAGTTACTGCACCAGACGCTCCAACTGCTCTATAAGAATAATCATTTTGATGAAAATATAACGTAAGTAAGCTTCCGCAGATCAAACTTCCAACATAAATAAGTAAAAAAGGAATGCTACCCATATCCCCAAGAACAACAGGCGCGAACATATATAGGGTAAACATGTTAAAGAATAGATGGGCCCAATCTGCATGTAAAAAAGCTGATGAAAACATTCTAATTTGCTCTCCAGCTCTTATACTAGCAATGTGAAATTCGTATTTTCTAAAAAAGGAAATGTCTTGAAAAGCCTTATAACTCAAGATGAGATTTGTTCCTATTATTCCTAATAAAATTGGGTTCATGTTTTTTATTAGTAAATATAAGAAAAGCATTTAACATTTATTTACGCAAAAAAAGTAGAATAATAATTTATATTTGCTTAAACCTTTTATCAATGCAATTACTAATTTTTATTATAATTTATCCGCTTTTGTGGATTATTTCAATTTTACCCTTCCGCCTTTTATATATCTTTTCTGACTTTGTTTATTTTATAGTTTATCATATTATTGGTTACAGAAAAAAAACTGTTAGAGAGAACTTATTAATTGCTTTTCCAAATCTTACTGACAAAGAAAGACTTGAAATCGAAAAAAAATCATTTCAACATTTATGTGATATGTTTTTAGAAATGATTAAAACAATAAGTATTACCGATAAACAAATTGAAGAACGTTTTACCTACTCAAACCTTGAAGTTTACAAAGAACTAGAAACAAAGGGAAAAAGCATAGCGCTAATTGTTTCTCATTATGCAAGTTATGAATGGGTAATTTCTATGAATAGAAAAATATCTCATAAAGGATATGGAATTTACAAACAAATATCAAACAAATACTTTGATGATTTGGTAAGAAAAATCAGATCTCGATTCAAAGCTTATTTGATAACAACTAAAGAAACTAAAAAAACCATTGCCCAAAATTATAAAAATGGTGTATTAGGTGTTTATGGTTTTGCTAGTGATCAAACCCCTAGAAGATCAGATAAAATGTATTGGTATACTTTTTTTGGTCAAACAACAGCTATTCATTTTGGAGCTGAAAGCTTAGCTAAGGAATTTGATATGAATATAATATACATGAAAGTACGAAAAGTAAAACGTGGCTATTATGAAGCTAGTTTTGAAGTACTAACAGAAGATGTAAAATCAGTTCCAGACTATAAAATATCCGAAGCATTTATGGATCGCACTGAAAAACAGATTATAGAAGCTCCTGAGTATTATTTATGGACCCACAAACGTTGGAAACATAAAAAATATGATTAATTAAGATTATATTTTAAATAAACTCTTTACTTTATCATTATTGTTATCAGACGCATTACTGTGTGCAAATTCGTTTGACTTACAGTTATACACATAATCTTTGGCCCATTCTTTATGATTTGTAGCCAATTGTTCAATACAACTTACCACAAAATCAATTTCTTTATTTGTAGTTGTTGGATGAATTGACATTCTTATCCATCCTGGCTTTTGCTCTAAATTACCAGTATCTATATTACAAGTAATACTATTTGAAGTTTCTTGATCTACATGTAGTAAAAAGTGACCATAAGTCCCAGCACAACTACATCCACCTCTTGTTTGGATTCCAAATTTATCATTAAGCAATTTAACCCCTAGATTATAATGTAAATCATCTATATAAAATGAGAACACTCCTAACCTATCTTTGTGTTGTCCTGCTAAAATATTTAAATTAGGAATTGATGATAGTCTATCAAAAACAAAATCAACAATCTCATGTTCTCTATCAATAATGTTTTTAACCCCCATTTTTTCTTTCAACTGAATTGCCAATGCAGTTTTAATTACTTGTAAAAATCCAGGAGTTCCTCCATCCTCTCTATCTTCGATATTGTCAATGTATTTATGTTGCCCCCAAGGATTTGTCCAAGATACAGTTCCTCCTCCAGGGCAATCTGGAACATTATTTCGGTAAAGATCTTTATTAAATACTAAAACTCCAGAAGTACCAGGACCTCCTAAGAATTTATGAGGAGAAAAGAAAATAGCATCAAGATATGCTTCTTTATCTGCCGGATGCATATTGATATCAACATATGGTCCGGAACAGGCAAAATCTACAAAACAAACTCCATTATTTTGATGCATGATTTTAGCAACTTCATGATACGGTGTTTTTATTCCTGTAACATTAGAACATGATGTTATTGAAGCTATTTTGAAACTTCTGTCTTTATATTGATTTACAATATTTTTAAAATTTTCTAATGAGAACAGACCTTCATCATCAGCTGGAACAACAACAACATCAGCAATGGTTTCTAACCAAGAAGTCTGATTAGAATGGTGTTCCATATGTGAAATAAAAACAATAGGCTTTAGTTCTTTAGGAATATTAGTAAACTCTTTCAGATTTTCTGAAACACGAAGCCCTAAAATTCTTTGAAATTTATTTACAACACCAGTCATACCGGTTCCATCTGTAATCAATACATCATTTTTGTTAGCTTTAACATGATGTTTTATAATATGACGGGCTTCATGATAAGCCATTGTCATAGTTGTCCCTGATATCGTAGTTTCTGTATGAGTATTTGCTACAAAAGGACCAAACTCATTCATCATTTTCTCTTCAATAGGACGATATAATCTTCCGCTGGCGGTCCAATCAGTATAAATAATTTTTTGTCTACCAAAAGGAGAATCAAATTCCTGATTAATACCAATAATATTTTCTCTAAATTGTTGAAAATATTGTTCTAAAGCTGTTGAAGATTCTGTTGCAATCATTGTGTTGTAATTTGGGTTCAAATATACATTTTTTACCAATTTTATAACGTTAAATTACTCATATAATACCTACTTTTGATTAATATAACATTTTTGTACAATCAAGTTATGCTACTTAATATTCAAAATAAATTTACAAATGAACTTCCTGCCGATAAAAATGATTCTAATGAAGTTAGAAAAGTTTTTGACGCTTGTTTTTCATACGTAAATCCCACGCCTTCATCAAATCCTAAATTAATCCATACTTCAAAAGAAGTAGTAAAAATGATTGGTTTAAAGGAGAATGATATTTCATCAGAAGAATTTTTAAATGTTTTTACAGGAAACAAAGTTTTAGAGAATACTAAACCTTTTGCCATGTGCTACGGAGGTCATCAATTTGGTACTTGGGCAGGACAATTAGGTGATGGAAGAGCCATAAATTTATTTGAAACCAATAATCTTACTTTACAGCTAAAAGGTGCTGGAAAAACGCCATATTCAAGAAATGCAGATGGATTGGCAGTTCTTCGATCATCGATCAGAGAATATTTATGTGCCGAAGCCATGTATTATTTAGGTGTTCCAAGTACACGTTCCTTATCTTTATCATTAACTGGAGATAAAGTCTTAAGAGACATCATGTACAATGGAAATCCTGCATATGAAAAAGGAGCCATTGTTTGTAGAGTTGCTCCTTCTTTTATTCGTTTTGGAAATTTTGAAATTTTTGCTTCTAGAAATGATTTGAAAACCCTTCAACAACTGACTGATTTTACCATTAAACACTATTTCCCTGAAATTATAGTTGATGGAACTGAAAAATATATTTCTTTTTTTAAAACTGTTTGCAAATCAACACTTAACATGATAATTGAGTGGCAACGAGTTGGTTTTGTTCATGGAGTAATGAATACTGATAATATGAGCATTCATGGTTTGACAATAGATTATGGCCCATATGGCTGGTTGGAAGATTACAATCCAAATTGGACTCCAAATACAACAGACATACAACACAAAAGATATCGATTTGGAAATCAGCCTGAAATTGCGCTTTGGAATCTTTATCAATTGGCGAATGCTTTGTATCCATTAGTGAACGAAGCAAAACCTTTTGAAGATATTTTAAATAATTATCAAACTGAATATGAGGCCAAATACTTAGAAATGATGAAAGGGAAATTAGGCTTCACTTTAAAAATTGAAAATGACATAAAACTGATTTATCAATTGACCGAATTATTAACTGTTAAAGAAACTGATATGACAATCTTCTTCAGATTATTATCAAACATCGAAAAAGAGGATAGTCAAGAACATGCTTTCTCAAAAATTAGTCCAGCTTTTTATCAACTAGACGAAATTAAGGATGAAATTTTAACTGCTTGGCATTTTTTGCTTAGTGAATATATCGCAAGAATAAAACAAGAGAAATTATCAGATTCTGAAAGAAAAGAAAAAATGGATGCTACAAATCCTAAATATGTACTTCGTAACTATATGGCACAAATAGCTATTGATGCAGCAGACAAAGAAGATTATTCGGTAATTAATGAATTATATACTCTTTTACAAAAACCTTACGACGAACAGCCAGAAAATGAAAAATGGTTCGCCAAAAGACCCGATTGGGCAAGAGAAAAAATAGGTTGTTCGATGCTGTCTTGTAGTTCTTAATTTTTGTAATTTTAAGTTCCTTAAAAAATTCTAAAATGATTATGGTTTGTTGGTTTTATGATTTAGATGAAATTAATGGAATGTTTTAGACATATAAAATCCAATATAATCCTTTAATAATGAAAAAACTAGAATTTACAATCGACATTAACGCACCTGCCGAAAAGGTATGGTATTCTTTATGGGACGAGGAAAATTACAAAAACTGGACCAACGCATTTTGCGAAGGTTCATATGTAGTTACAGACTACAAAGAAGGTTCTAAAGCACATTTTTTATCTCCCAGCGGAGAGGGAATGTTTTCATCAGTTTCAATAAATAAACCATTCGAAATAATGAGTTTTAATCACATTGGAATTTTGAAGAATTTTGAAGAACAACCAATTGATGATGAAACCAAATTATGGTCAGGGTGTGAAGAAAGATATGAATTAGTTGAAAATAATGGCAAAACCACTGTAAAAGCATCAGTTGATGTTATAGATCAATATGTTGATTATTTTGACCAAAGCTTCCCAAATGGACTAAAAAAATTAAAAGAAATTGCTGAAAATCCTTCCGTAAAAAGTATTTCGATTTATATTTCAGTTAATGCTCCTATTGAAAAAGTATGGGATTATTGGACAAATCCAAAACATATTGTAAATTGGAACAATGCATCTGATGATTGGCACACTCCATCGGCTAAAAACGATTTAAAAGTAGGAGGAACATTCATTTGTACTATGGCTGCAAAAGATGGATCAATGAGTTTTGATTTTGAAGGAAAATATTCAGAAATTGATACATATAAAAAAATTGTTTATCAAATTGCTGATGGTAGAAATGTTTCCATTACTTTCAATATCATTGATGATAAAGTTATTATTACTGAAACTTTTGAACCTGAAACTGAAAATTCTTTGGAATTACAAAGAGGTGGTTGGCAAGCAATATTAACTAATTTTAAAAAATATACTGAAAATAATTAAACAATAAAAAAACAAAAAACTATGGCGAGTGTACACACTTATTTGACTTTTAATGGAAATTGCGAAGCTGCTTTTAACTTTTATAAATCAGTTTTTGGCGGTGAATTTGAATATATTGGAAAATTTAAAGATATGCCTCCAGCTGAAGGGCAGCCACCTGTATCTGAAGCTGATGCTGATAAAATAATGCATGTTAGTTTACCAATTGGGAATGGCAGTATGCTTTTTGGCAGTGATACATCTGAAGGATTTGGTGGAAATGTTACTTTTGGAAATAACTTCTCACTATCCATAAATGCTGAAAATAAAGATGAAGCAGATAAATTATTTAACGGGCTATCTTCTGGAGGTGATATAAAAATGCCTATGGCTGATACTTTTTGGGGAGCTTACTTTGGCATGTTTGTTGATAAGTTTGGTATAAACTGGATGGTAAACTATGATAAGAAATAATAAATTATCTATTTTAACCGTTTACTAACCATAAATCTATTAGAAATGAAAAAGTTAATTAAAACGGCAGTTATTGCAACCTTCTTATTTTTGATAATACCTGATAATATGTTTGCTCAAGGTCCACCACCATGGGCTCCTGCTCACGGTTATAGAGCAAAAACCAAACATATCTACTTCCCTGAGCAAAACTTCTATTATGACATAGAAGCACATAATTATATTTATTTAAATAGAGGAAGATGGTCTATAAGTGCTACTATACCTAGGCCTTTTATCAATATAAATTTAGGAGGTGTTCCACAGGTTCAGTTAGAATTTATAGGTCATAATCCTTATAGGGATAATCATGTTCACGTAGTGAAATACAAAAAACCTAAAAAACACAAAGTAAAAGTGATTCACTATGATGATGATCACGACCACCATCATCATAAAGGCCACGGAAAACATAAACATTAAAAAACTAAAAACTGCAACATTTAGTTGCAGTTTTTTTATTGATAAATTTTGAAAGAAAAAAGTTATCATAAATTTGCTGCCCAAATCAATTTTAAATCATTAAAAATCAACAAGATGAAAAAAATTTTAAACCTACTTATAGTTCTTACAATTAGTTTGCTTTTTGTAAAATGTAGTAATGACGATGAGTCTAGAACAAATACACCGGAGGGAACATTATTTGTAAACGGCTCAACATTTCAAATTGGTACAAATTCAGCTGGAAATTCTTATAACACTTCAATTTATACAGAATCTTCAGTATACAGAAATAGAACATTTACAATTTTAAAAGGAAACTCAACTACTCCTGAAAATTCTGAAAGCATTACTTTTGTGCTATATTCACCTAAATCACAAGCAAATATAAACGGGACTTATGATTTAACTGTAAACTCAATGGATGCAATGTCTAATAGTACAAGCTATAGCTTTTGTTCATTAGAAAATTTTAATCATATATATGGTGGAGATTATATATTTGCCTCAGGAACTGTAACTGTAGTCGATAATGGAAATAATAATTTTAAATTAACATTTAACAACGTAGTTTTAAAAAATCAAGATAGTCCAACAGATACAAAAACTATTACTGGATATTGTCAAGCAACATTTCAGACGTTTTAAAAACAAATAAAAAGCCCTTAAAATTTTAAGGGCTTTTTATTTTAAATTCCAGCGATAGCTTTTAGCTCATTAACAAAGCGTTCTGCTAAAATATCAGCTTCATTTTGCGTAGGAGCTTCAGTATAAATACGAATTATAGGCTCTGTATTCGATTTACGTAAATGAACCCATTCTGTGGCAAAATCAATTTTCACACCGTCAATTGTAGAAATTTGCTCGTTTTTATAGGTTTCTGTTAATGTTTTTAAAATCGCATCAACATCTAATTGAGGTGTCAATTCAATTTTATTTTTACTCATATAATATTGTGGATAACTCGCACGTAACTCGGCAACCGTTTTATTTTGACCTGCTAAGTAAGTTAAAAACAAGGCAACTCCAACCAAACTATCTCTTCCATAGTGCAACTCTGGGTAAATTATTCCACCATTTCCTTCACCACCAATAATTGCGTTTGTTTTCTTCATTAAT
>CAMLKV010000051.1 GCA_946480635.1 uncultured Flavobacterium sp. | reverse complement strand
AATGCTAAATGCATTAAATGCGTTGCCGAGTGATTTTTAGAAGTTGCATTCAACAAATCAGTATTCACTTTTGCTGTAAAACTAGCATTTACATTTTCTGGTAATTGCTTTGCGAAATGTAAAATTAAGTTGTTTTCTTTTTTCGTATCGATAATTTCAATCGTTTCATTTGCAGAAACTAAAGTTCCCTTATCCCCTACTTGTCCACCACCTTCTGGATAAAAAGGCGTATTATCTAAAACAATTTGATATAAAACGCCGTCTTTTTTAGAATCTACTTTACGGATACGCGTAATTTTAACTTCGTTTTCCGTTTGATCATAACCCACGAAAGTTTCTACGTTTCCGTCAATTAAAATCTTCCAATCTTCTGTTGAAACTTCTGAAGCCGCACGAGAACGTGCCTTTTGTTTTTGTAATTCTGTTTCGAAATCAGCTTCATTAAAAGTATATCCTTTTTCTTTTAAAATTAAAGCCGTTAAATCTTTTGGGAATCCGAAAGTATCATATAATTCAAATGCTTTTTCTCCAGAAACTTCTTTTCCTGAAGTATTTTGCATTACGTTTTCTAATAACTGAATTCCTTGCTCTAATGTTCTTAAGAAAGATGCTTCTTCTTCACGAATTACATTGGTTACTAATTGTTGTTGTGCTTTAATTTCAGGGAAAAACTCGCCCATTTGCGTCGCTAAAACTGCTACCAATTTATTGATAAATGGTTCTTTTGTTCCTAAGAAAGTGAATCCGTAACGAATAGCACGACGTAAAATACGACGAATTACATAACCAGCTCCAGTGTTTGAAGGTAACTGACCATCAGCAATTGAAAATGCAACGGCGCGAACGTGATCTACAATTACACGAATCGCAATATTAATTTTGTTTTGCTCTTCAGTAATATCTTTAACTTCGTTGTTAGTATATTTTAATCCTGTAATCTCTTCCACTTTCGCGATAAGCGGCGTGAAAACATCTGTATCATAGTTTGAAGTAACTCCTTGCATTGCCATACACAAACGCTCAAATCCCATTCCGGTATCTACGTGTTGCGCAGGTAATTTTTCTAAAGAACCATCAGCTTTACGGTTGAATTCCATAAATACGTTGTTCCAAATTTCCACAACTTGTGGATGGTCTGCATTTACTAAATCTCTTCCAGAAACAGCTGCTCTTTCAGCATCAGTACGTAAGTCAATATGAATTTCTGAACAAGGACCACAAGGACCTTGATCACCCATTTCCCAGAAATTGTCTTTTTTGTTCCCTAAGATGATTCTATCTTCAGACACATATTGTTTCCAAATATCGAAAGCCTCTTGATCGAAAGGCACATTCTCTGCTGGATTTCCTTCAAAAACAGAAACATATAAACGATCTTTTTCTAATTTTAATACTTCCGTTAAAAATTCCCAAGCCCATGCCAACGCTTCTTTTTTGAAATAATCACCAAAAGACCAGTTTCCTAGCATTTCGAACATAGTATGATGATACGTATCGAAACCTACATCTTCTAAATCGTTGTGCTTTCCTGAAACACGAAGACATTTTTGTGTATCGGCTATACGTGGACTTTTAGGCGTTCCGTTTCCTAAGAAAAACTCTTTAAACTGCGCCATTCCTGAATTGTTGAACATCAACGTTGGATCGTCTTTTAATACAATGGGTGCCGATGGAACAATTAAGTGGTCTTTACTTTTAAAAAAATCAAGGTATGCCTTACGAATGTCTTGTGATTTCATTATTTGGCTAATATTTTGTTACTTTGTGATAATTGAGTGCAAAAATAGTACATTTTTTAAAGAATGGGGAAAGTAAAATATTATTTCGATACCGAAAGTTTAGCCTACCGAAAAATTAATCCGAAAAAAGGAAGAAATTTAGGCTTTGCAGCCCTGTTTTTGTTAGCTTCTGCATTGTTTGGTTTCTTATGTTTTTTCGTGCTTTCAAATACAAAATACTTTGAAACTCCTAAAGACAAAATCCAAGCTAGAGAAATAGAAAACTTAAAACTAAACTACACGATTCTTAATCAAAAAATTAGTGAATTGGACGAAGTTCTTGGAGATCTTCAAGAGCGTGATAAAAATATTTATAAAGTTTACTTTAATGCTACTCCAACGCAACTAGAGAAAGACAGCATAAACAGTAAAATAACCTTTAGAGAATTGCTAAAACTCAATAACGAGCAAATTATTGAAAGAACAAATGGCCGTGTAGCACAAATCTCAAAAGAATTAGCTACACAATCAAAATCTCTTGACGAAATTTTAAATTTGGCTAAGAAAAAAGAAAAATTTCTTTCTTCTATACCCGCCATTCAGCCTGTAAAAAACGAACATTTAAAACATATGGCTTCAGGTTTTGGTTATCGAAGTGACCCCTTTACCAAAGCTAGAAAAATGCATAAAGGAATGGATTTTACTTCACCAACAGGAACACCTGTTTATGCCACTGGTGACGGAGTTGTTCGTAGGGCTGATGCTGGAGCTTCAGGTTTTGGAAATCATATCGTAATCTCTCATGGATTTGGGTATGAAACACTATATGCACACTTAAGTCGTTATAATTGCAGACCTGGCAAAAGAGTAAAAAGAGGTGATATAATTGGATTTGTGGGAAGTACTGGTCGTAGTCAAGCACCACACTTACATTACGAAGTTCACAAAGGCGGAAGTGTAGTAAATCCAATCAACTTTTATTACGGAAACATTTCGGCAGTGGAATATACTGCAATTGCTAAGCTTGCTACGCAAGAAAATCAATCTTTAGACTAATGCATATTAATCTTCCAGAAAAATTATACTATAGCATGGGCGAAATCGCGAAGGCTTTTAATGTAAACCAATCATTAATCCGCTTTTGGGATAAAGAATTTGATATTTTAAAACCAAAGAAAAATGCTAAAGGTAATCGTATGTTCACTCCAGAAGATGTAAAAAATCTTCAATTGATTTATCATTTGGTTAAAGAAAGAGGCTTCACTCTTGAAGGAGCAAAAATCCATTTAAAAGAAGGTCAAAAAAAGACTTTAGACAAATTTGAGATTATAAGAAAACTCGAAAACATCAAAATTCAGTTAGTAAATATTAAAAACGAACTATAATTTGTAACTTTTTAAAACAAATTACGTTTAATCACTAAATAAATTAACTTAAAAACAAAACGAATATGAGAAAATGGTTAATTCCTGTTGGAATAATTTTAGTTGTTGTATTTGCTTTATACAGCTGGGCAAAAGGAATAAACAATACTGCTGTTACTTTAAGCGAAGGTATTAAAGAATCTTGGGGAAATGTTGAAACTTCGTACCAAAGAAGAAATGATTTAATTGGTAACTTAGTAAAAACTGTAAAAGGTGCAGCCGATTTCGAAAAATCAACTTTAGAAGCAGTTATCAAAGCTAGATCGGAAGCCACATCGGTAAAAATTGACCCTTCAAACATTACGCCTGAGCAATTAGCACAATTCAATCAAGCACAAGGGAACTTAAACAGTTCTTTATCAAGATTACTTGTAACAGTTGAGCAATATCCTGATTTAAAAGCAAACCAAAACTTCTTAAAACTACAAGATGAATTGGCAAGTACTGAAAATCAAATTTTAACGGCTCGTACTCGTTTTAACGAAGCGGTGAAACCATATAACACTCACATCAAAACTTTCCCTAACAGCTTATTAGCAGGAATGTTTGGATTTACTGAAAAAGCATACTTCGATGCTGTGGCTGGTGCTGAAAAAGCTCCTGAAGTAGAATTTAACTTTGACAACAAAGAAGATAAAAAATAATGTCTATTACAGAAGATTTTCTAACCACTCTCGAAGAACAAGCTATTGTTGATGCCATACACACAGCAGAGAAAAACACTTCGGGTGAAATTAGAGTTCATATAGAAGCACAAAATGACAAACCTCCGTTCGAAAGAGCAAAGGAGGTTTTCTTTTCACTTAACATGGATAATACTCTAGCAAGAAATGGTGTTCTTTTTTATGTTAATGTCAAAAATCAATCCTTTGTAATCTTAGGTGACGAAGGTATTAACAAGGTCGTTGAAGAGGACTTCTGGGATTGTACCAAAGACATTGTTATCAAGCATTTTAAAGAAAAAAAGTTCAAGGACGGATTAGTAGCTGGAATACTTAGAGCTGGAGAAAGACTAAAAACTTATTTCCCATTTCATACTGATGACACAAACGAATTATCTAACGAAATTTCTAAATCATAAATGATACAATTTGTATTAAGAATGGTAAAACTAATAGTAATGTTAACTATTTTATTGTTGCATTACGTTGGTTTTTCCCAATACACAATACCTGAAGTTCCTAAATTTCAAACCAGTGTTTATGATTATGCTAATTTACTTCAAGAAAACGAAAAACAACAACTTGAAAACAAATTAGTCAAATATTCCGATTCTACTACAACTCAAATAGTTGCCATTACTATTGATGATTTAAAAGGAGAAGATATTAGTCAGCTAGCCACAAAATGGGCACATACTTGGGGAATTGGTCAAGCTAAAGAAGACAACGGAATTTTAATTCTACTTTCTAAAAACGACCGAAAAATTCATATTGTAAACGGATATGGTGTTGAAGATCGAATGACTGCTGGAATAACTGGCGAAATTATACGAAATGTTATTGTTCCTGAATTTAAAGCCGGAAGTTATTACAACGGTCTTGATAAAGGTGCCGATGCAATTTTTGACGTTTTAAAAGGAAAATACAAAGGAGAAAGAAAAGGTAACAAAGAAGACGACGGAAGTGGTGGCGTATTTATTATTATTTTAATATTCATAGTTATCATTATCATTCTTTCAAGTCGTAACCGAAGAGGCGGCGGCGGAAGTGGCGGTCGCTTTTCTGGACCCGATTTAGCTGACATTATCATTTTAAGCAGTTTGGGACGAAGCTCTTCAGGCGGTGGATGGTCTTCTGGAGGTGGTTTCGGCGGAGGATCTGGTGGCTTTGGCGGTGGCTTTGGCGGTGGAGGTTTCTCTGGTGGTGGAGCTGGAGGAAGCTGGTAATTCTTAAAATCAATAATTACAAATAACTAAAAAGAGATTGCGTTTGCAATCTCTTTTTGTATCTTATAAAATCAACATTTCTACCTCACTTTACTCCTAATCACAAAATAATGCAGTAAAGTTGGAAAGAAACGCTTAAGAT
Organism: uncultured Flavobacterium sp.; assembly: GCA_946480635.1. The sequence continues at coordinate 4,761 of CAMLKV010000051.1, read as the reverse complement.
ATACACCAAGCGTTTCTTTTCTTCCTATATACACTTCAAATTTTTCTCTTTCAATAGCGTTAACCATTCGTTCAACAAATACAGAAACTGGCAAACCATTTTTTGTCGCTTCATCATCTGTTGTTTGTTTTGAACCATCTGCCGTTAGTGCATTTTTGGCTACATTAGTTTGAATAAACCCAGGACAAACCATGGTGACGTTTATTCCATCTTTTTGATGTTCCATTCGCATCACATCAAAAAAACCATGCAAAGCATGTTTTGCTCCACAATATCCAGATCGATAAGGTGATCCGAATTTCCCCATCAAACTGGTTACTACAGCGAAATGCCCTGATTGATTTTCTATAAAATGCGGAAGAATGGCTTTAGCCAAAGCTACGTTTGCTAAATAATCTACTTCTATGAGTTTTTTATCTACTTCAAAACTAGTTTCAACAATCAAAGAACGTTGGCTTACACCTCCATTACAAATCAACACATCAACTTTTCCAAATAAAGAAATTGCCTTTTCGACATTAAATTTAGCATTGTCAAAATCGGCCAAATCAAATGAAAGTATTTCAGTAGTAGCATTACAATTGTCTCTTACTCTTTCAAGTTCTGCTACATTACGTCCAGAAAGTATAAGTCTGCAATTCTTTTTTGCTAATTCGTAAGCCAAGCCTTCTCCTATTCCAGAAGACGCTCCTGTGATCCAAACAACTTTGCTTTTTATATCCATAAATGCAATATAACCATTTTAACTGGAGAACATCGTTAAAGCCCTTAAAAAATGGAAGTCTTTTTCCTGAATAAAATCAGTCGTTTCACTTGATATTCAACACTTTAAAAGAACAAAATTTGTATTTCAAAATATTGAAAATCAAATAATTACAAACTAAAACTATTATGATCATGAAAAACATTTTTAAAGGCACATTAAAAGGACAATTGTGTGATGATTGTCGCGAATACATTGCCAATGTAGAGGTACTATTATATCTCCCATACAGAAAAGAAGTTTTGAGCTCTGCTGTTGCAAATGCAAAAGAAACATTTCATTTAGTAACTAAAGAAGAAGCTAAACTAAGGGAAAATCTTTTAATCGCTAAAACATTCACTGATGAGAATGGAAATTTTGAATTTAGCATTGATGATAAATATGCTAATTCTGCTTTTGACATTGACTTTATTTGTGGTACAGTTCCTCCAAAAATTCCAAAACCGAAAAGAACTGAGCCTCTCCAATTTCACATTACTACATTGGTAATGGAATGGAGAAGAAATGAGTTTGAAGAATTTAATTTCTTTAACTGGTCACATGAAATTTCCTATAAATTCTGGTGTTACATTAGAGGACATTATTTTGATGCGTGGGTTATTTGTGGTCGTTTAGTAAATTGCAAAACAAATACCCCTATAGCTAATGCAAAAATTACAGCTTTTGATGCCGATTTTTTGACTGATGATAACTTAGGAACAGATACAACGGATAGCAATGGACACTTTAGAATTGATTATTCTTCAATCAAATTTAAACAGACATTCTTATCTCCTCTAATTAATGTTGAAACAGATCCTGGTTTGCCATTAACTTTCCAAAGCGGACCAGATGTTTATTTTAAAGCCGAAATTGCAGGCACAACACTTATTAATGAAACGAGAGCAAATGCTCGAAAAAATGTTGGTTATTGTCTATGTGTTAAATTGTGCTCAGAAGTAAACGTAGTAAACCCTGAAGATCCAAATTTCCCAAGTGCATGGACAGGGATTGGAACTGCTTTTAGCGCATCTTATGGTACAAATAGTTATGATTTTGATGTAGATGGTTATGCAGGATCAGGGAAAAATGCGTTGTTTGGAACTATCCGTTTAACTGGTCAAGCGGCGTTAAAATCGGCATCAGGTAACCCAATTGAATATCGTTTTTTAATTAGTGATACAACAACTCCAAACGGAACTCCTGCTCCAGCAATTGGAAATTTCTCAAAAATTATTGGAGTAACACCAAATTTATTTGTTCCAAGTGTTGTTTCAAAATTGAGTCGCAAAGTATATTCTCCAATCAATAATGAAATTTTTGTCACCAGTGATCAAAGTGATTTTGATGCTCAAGGTTGGTTTGATGTTAACCATGCCATCGAAAGAGCTTTGATTAACGCTGGATTAACTTTAGCTGATTTATCTTCCTACAACATTATTGAAGAAGACACTTTAATCTCTCTGAATACTGCAGCTTTAACAAATGCTCCAGATGTTCCTGGAAGCATAAATCCTGGCCAAACTATTCCTGCAGCAAATAAAATTCCGATAGAGAAATTTGCTATCCGTTTTGAAATAAGAGAAGTGGTAAACAAACCATTAAATCAGTTCAACATTGTTCCTGGTAATGGTAAAACACTTAATTCAGTTATTATGAACAACAATCCAGTTGTTTTAAAATTATCTATTGCAGAATTAGAAGCGAATGGTCTATGTACACCTATCAACGGTACTCTTCATGCTAAATACACTGTTTATCATCCACATCTTAGTTCTTCTTCATTGCATTTAAGAAATAATAGCAACACAGTTAACAGAGGAATTTCAGATGGAATTATTCCATTAAGTGGCAATACAAATCCTGCTATTGATGAAAGAACCAACAATAGTTGTCAATTGAACAATCCACCTAATGACATGACCCGTTGTACTTATATTCTTAAACTATATGCCAGAGCGAGAATGCACAATGGAGATGTGGCAATGTCTGATAGTGGTCCAGTAGAGCAAATTTTCTTCTACGATGTATAACGAATTATTTTTAAACTTTCTAAAAGCAGCTTAACGGCTGCTTTTTTATTATATCATAAATCCATTAGTAGTACATCACTAAAAACTGTTAGACAAAAAAGAGGAAAATCACCCTATCAAAATGAGATTAATTCCCTAGCATATTTTTTTGATCTCATACCATCTTTGCATCATACAATTAACAAATAAAAAACTAAATATAACTATGAAAAACTTTTTACTAACAGCTGCACTTTTATTAATTGGGGGATTATTAAATGCACAAACAAATTACAACATAGAAAAAGAAAGTGAAACAAAAAAATGGACTTGGTCACATTCAAATTTAGGAAATGGTGTAAGCTTAAATTATTTTTTTGAAAAAAATCAAACTTATGAAATTACATTTTGGGTTAAAACGTCATCAAATGTTTCAAAACCAAACAAAAAAGTTTTGCAATCTACCATTAATATCAGAACGGCTTCCAATGCATCATATAACAAATACGAATACACACTGCCTGAGTTTACAGAATACAGCGAAGTGGTATGGTCTCAAAAAGCAGGTGAAAAATTTAATCAGTGGCAAAAAAAGAAAATTTATTTCACACCTAATTACAATAATTTACAATTATGGTTTTTCCCGTTAATGACTGCAAATGCAAATGATAATGGAGGAGCAAGAATTGAAATGGAGATTGACAATGTCATTATCAAAAAAAATCCAGACAAGCATGTAGGTTTGTCTTCATTATAAATGAAAAGAGCAGCTTAAAGCTGCTCTTTTGGTATTTAAAACATTCTCATGCCGCCGCCTCGTGAAGGTTTTTCTTTACCTGCAAATTTTTCAATCTTATATGTTAAAGAAAACATTGCATAACGCTTCAAAACTATATTTTGTTCATCACGAATTGTTGTAGCCGAAATTGAGCGAGTTGTACTTTGATTTTGATTTAAAACATCGTACACTTTTACTTTAGCAGTAAATTTTTTATTAAAAAAACTATATGCTAAACTAGTATTCCACAAATAAAAATCTTTTTTGAAACCATCAGCAATATTTGAAGTATATGTGTATCCTAGATCGTTTCCAAAAACCCAATTTTTTGGCCAATAATTTGTTACCTGTACTCCTACTTTATGCTGAAAATTTGATGCTTCATCAATAGTGTAATTTGAATACTTTGAAATATTGTACAAATAACTATATGATGGATTTATGGTTAATAATTCTCCATATTCATATGTAAAGTTTGCATTTGCTCTATAACGAATACCAAAAGCATCGTATGCTAAATTATTGGCAAAACCTTTATTCAAGGAAAAATTTGCACCTGTTCCTATTGAAAATTTATATGTATGTGCTTCGTTTTTAATTGTTTTATTAACGTTAATTCCTGACCATGTATAGTATGTGTTTTCTACATTTTGATACGTTGTGGTTCTCTTACGATTAATATCAAAGGTAGTTGAAGAAACTATTTGACTATCATAATAATTCCCTCCCAAATAGAAACTATAACCCGATTTTTTTACATAATTATAATCTCTAAAACTCAAATACAAGTAATGATTTTTATTTAATCCTAAATTGGGATTTCCAATAAAAGTATTCAATGGATTTCCTAAATCTTCAACAGGCAAAACTTGTGCGGCCGTAGGGAAATTAATCTGGTAATTATAATTCGCATAAATTGAACGAGATTTGTTGATTTTATAATTCAAATAAGTAGAAAAATAAGGTAGTACATGCCTCCTATTTAAATCTGTAATTGTGTTCAAATAATTAGAATTTGCATTAAATTTTGCAACTACAGTTCCTCCTATTAAATCAAAATTTAAGCTCTTTTTTTCAATATTAATTCCAGCAGTTGGTTTAACAAATGAAACTTCAGTTGAAGAATAATTAGATTGAACATCATTATAATTCGTATACTCTTGAGTAATACCATCAAAATCGAATGCTTTTCTGTTTTCTGAGTTTTTCTTTAAATCATATTCAACTCC
>CAMLKV010000050.1 GCA_946480635.1 uncultured Flavobacterium sp. | reverse complement strand
TGAAGAGCGTTTCATATTTTGGAACTTTGTTTCTTCAAGTAAAGACCGAATTGAAAAGGCTAAAACCGACTGGACGAACCAAACTTTTGACAAAGTTCCAGGCGAAACCGAATTTGTACCACTTCCCGCACCCATTAAATTTTAAGAAGCATGCCAAGAATAACTGCAACCATAGGACATCAGAACTATAAAACTGAAATCACGACCGAAACCAATATCTTAATCGCTGACGAACCCAAGGAAGTTGGCGGTCAGGGACTGGGATTTGCACCAAAAGAATTATTGGTTTCTTCATTAGGTGCCTGTACGGCCATTACTTTAAAAATGTATGCTGAAAGAAAAGGCTGGAATTTAGAAGAAGCCAAGGTTGATGTTGAATTCCGGTGGGACAAAGAAAATTTGAAATCGGTTATGGAACGGAAAGTTGAACTGATTGGTGATTTAGATGAAGAACAGAAAGCAAGATTATTGGTAATTGCCAATTCATGTCCGATACATAAAATATTATCGAATCCTATAGAAATTAGTACGATTTTAGAATAACTTATTATGAAATTTGATTTAGATAAAGCCATTGAAGTTTTAGAACGCACACCACTTTTACTAGAAGCCTTATTAAAAGACCTTTCTAATGACTGGACCATGAGCAATGAAGGTGAAGAAACATGGAGTCCTTATGATATAGTTGGTCATTTAATTCATGGTGAAAAAACAGACTGGATTAACCGTTTAGAAATTATTCTTAGCAAAGAAGGTAATAAAACTTTTGAACCTTTTGACCGGTTTGCACAATTTGAAGAAAGCAAAGGGAAAACGATAAAGCAACTTTTGACTGAATTTAAAAAAAATCGTAACTCCAACCTTAAGGTATTAAAATCTAAAAATATCACAATTGCTGATTTTGAAAATAAAGGAATTCATCCATCTTTAGGTGAAGCAACATTAGTCAATTTACTATCAACCTGGGTAGTTCATGATTTAAATCATTTATCACAAATTTCAAGGGTTATGGCCAAACAGTATAAGGAGGAAGTTGGTCCTTGGATTGAGTATCTTCCAATTCTTAAATAAAAAAATCCCGCTCTAAGCGGGATTAATATTCTATGAATACATTTTCTTTCTCATTTCTTGAATCTTATCATCTTCAAGATATTCATCAAATGTCATATATCTGTCAATTACTCCGTTTGGTGTAATTTCGAGTACTCTGTTGGCAACAGTTTGTGCAAACTCGTGGTCATGTGTTGTGAACAATACAGAACCTTTAAAATTTTTCAGTGAATTATTGAAAGCAGTGATCGATTCCAAATCCAAGTGGTTCGTTGGTTCATCTAACATTAAAACATTGGCACGTAACATCATCATTCTGGAAAGCATACAACGTACTTTTTCACCTCCAGATAATACTCGTCCTGTTTTTAAAGCTTCTTCACCAGAAAAAATCATTTTTCCTAAGAAACCACGAACGTAAACTTCGTCTCTTTCTTCTTCTGTTTTAGCCCATTGGCGTAACCAGTCTACTAAAGTCAAATCATTTTCAAAGAAACTATGATTATCACTAGGTAAATACGATTGATTTGTAGTAATTCCCCAATCAAAAGTACCAGAATCAGGTGTTAGGTTACCATTTAAAACCTCATAGAAAGCAGTTGTAGCACGTGAATCTCTTGAAAAAACAACAACTTTATCCCCTTTTGCCATGTTTAAATCAACATTTTTGAAGAGAACTTCACCATCAACTGAAGCAGATAAATTCTGAACATTTAAGATTTGGTCACCAGCTTCACGTTCCTGATCAAAAATAATGGCTGGATAACGACGGCTTGAAGGTTTAATTTCTCCAATGTTCAATTTTTCAATCATTTTTTTACGAGAAGTAGCTTGCTTTGATTTTGCTACGTTTGCGCTAAAACGACGAATAAATTCTTCTAATTCTGCTTTTTTCTCTTCTGCTTTTTTGTTTTGCTGTGCTCTTTGTTTAGCTGCTAACTGAGAAGATTCATACCAGAATGTATAGTTACCTGAGTAATGGTTGATTTTTCCGAAGTCGATATCTGATACATGTGTACAAACTGCATCAAGAAAGTGACGGTCGTGAGAAACCACTAATACCGTATTTTCGTAATTTGCTAAGAAATTTTCCAACCAACCGATAGTTTCGAAATCTAGGTCGTTGGTAGGCTCATCCATGATTAATACATCAGGATTTCCAAATAAAGCTTGTGCCAAAAGAACACGGACTTTCATCTTTCCTTCCATATCTCCCATTAAAGTATAATGGTAATCGGCTGAAATTCCTAAGTTAGATAGCATTGCTCCGGCATCAGATTCTGCATTCCATCCGTTCATTTCATCAAATTGCATTTGCAACTCTCCTATTCGGTCTGCATTTTTATCATCATAATCGGCATACAAATCATCCATTTCTTTTTTGATAGCAAACAAAGTTTTGTTTCCCATTAAAACAGTTTCCAAAACTGTATGCTCGTCAAACATATTGTGGTTCTGATTTAAAACCGACATACGTTTTCCAGGCTCAAGAATAACACGACCTGAAGTAGGATCAATATCTCCCGATAATATTTTTAAGAATGTTGATTTTCCTGCACCATTTGCACCAATAATTCCGTAACAGTTACCTTGTGTAAAAGTTACGTTTACTTCATCAAATAAAATTCTTTTACCAAATTGAACCGATAAATTTGAAACTGTAAGCATTTATTTATTTTTTTTAAAAGTGTTGCAAAAGTAGTAAAAATAGTGGAGTTTTACCTTAATCAAATAATCAAAATGATATTACCTTTCGATAATGCGCCAACTATTCACTTAATAATGGAAACTCTTGCCTTTTTTATAGGCATTAGACTCTATTATTTTTTAAGAAAAGGGATTCAAGATCCTATTTCTGACATGAATAGACTCTGGATTTTATTATCTGCTATGCTTGGTGCTTTACTTGGTTCTAGAGTTATTGCTTTGTTCGAAAATCCTAATGAAATAGTAAATCAAACTTGGCTTACATTCTATCAAAATAAAACAATCGCTGGAGGTTTTTTTGGAGGGTTGTTTGGAGTGGAGTTATGCAAAAAAATAATTGGAATAAAAATAGCATCGGGAGATATTTATGTAATACCTATTTTAACAGCAATTATTATCGGACGTATTGGATGTTTCGGAATGGGTATTTTAGAACCAACTTATGGCATTGAAACATCTTTTTTTACTGGAATGAATTTAGGAGATGGCAAACTAAGGCATCCAGTAGCACTTTATGAAATAATGACAATGTTGCTACTTATCTTTCTATTTATGCCTATTAAGAACAAAGAGTTACAAAATGGTGACCGTTTTAAACTGTTTATGATTAGTTATTTTTTATATCGGTTCACAGTGGAATTTATTAAGCCATATCACCCTTTATTTTTAGGAATGAGTATTATCCATTGGATTTCTATCTTTATATTTATTTATTATTACAAATTTTACTTTAGAATTTTAAAAGCAATGCCACTAAATGCCTAACAGAGATTATATTTATTACGATTATACAAAAAGTTTGTGTCCTGAATGTTTACATTTAGTAGATGCTAAAATTATTTTTCAAGATGAAAAAGTCTGCTAAAGCATTGCAAAACTCATGGTGATTCGAAAGTTATGATTGCTGATGATGTAGAATATTACCGTCAAATAAGAAATTATAACAAACAATCTGAAATTCCATTAAAATTCAATACCAAAGTACATTATGGCTGTCCTTATGATTGTGGATTGTGTACAGATCACGAGCAACATTCTTGTCTTTCAATAGTTGAAGTAACTGATAGATGTAATTTAGCTTGTCCGACTTGTTATGCGAGTTCAGGTCCTAATTATGGTAATCACAGAACTTTGGAAGAAATAGAAAAAATGTTTGATGTAATTGTTGCCAATGAAGGAGAACCAGATGTGGTGCAAATATCAGGTGGAGAACCTACAGTACATCCGCAGTTTTTTGAGATTTTGGATATCGCTAAAAGTAAACCCATCAGACATTTGATGTTAAACACCAATGGTATTCGTATTGCCAAAGACGTGAATTTTGTTGAAAAATTAGCATCCTATATGCCCGATTTTGAGATTTACTTACAATTTGACAGTTTTAAACCCGAAGTTTTAGAAAAATTAAGAGGAGAGGATTTAACTGAAGTACGAAAAAAAGCCATTGAAAATTTAAATAAATTCAACTTATCTACTACGCTAGTTATCACTTTACAAAAAGGTGAAAACGATGATGAAATAGGTAAAATTTTAGAATATGCTTTACAACAAAAGTGTGTTCGTGGCGTAACATTTCAACCAACACAAGTCGCAGGACGAAATGAAAATTATGACGATAATGCTGGTCGCATCACATTGACAGAAGTACGCAGAAAGATATACGAACAATACCCTGTTTTTACGCCACAGGATTTAATTCCGGTACCATGTAATCCAGATGCATTATGTATGGCTTACGCATTAAAAATTGATGGTGAAGTATTACCAATGACCCATTTGATTAATCCTGAAGATTTATTGAATAATTCAAAAAACACCATAGTATTTGAAAACGATGAAAAATTGAAAGATCATATGCTGAATTTATTCAGTACTGGGATTTCTGTAGATTGTGCCGAAGAAGAATTTGGTGAATTAATGTGTTGTTTACCAAGAGTAAAATCGGATTCTTTGCATTATGAAAATTTATTCCGAATTATCATAATGAATTTCATGGATGCACATGATTTTGATGTTAGAGCAGTGAAAAAATCTTGTGTTCATATTGTAGATAAAAGAGGAAAAATGGTTCCTTTTGAGACAATGAATTTATTTTACAGAGATAACACAATCGAAGAAATTAGAAAAGTTTTAAATTAACACTATGGATTCAGATACTTTAGCAAGTATAGGAGCAATTATAGCTTGTATAGCTCCAATAGTATTTTTAGTTGGATTAATTATGGCAATTGTTTCTAAAACAAATAGAAAAACAGCTGTGAAAATGATGATTATTTCTGTAATAGCTTTTGCAATTGGTTTTGGAACTTGTTTAACTAACTTATCTTTAGGCTCAATGCACTAATACTTTAATTTTATGGATAATTTATTTTTTATCATTTCATTTATACTTTTAATAAGTGTTGTTGTTTTTATTGTTGGTCTAATTATGCTCATCAGCTATAAGACTGAAGAAACGAAAAAAATAGCTACAAAAATGATAATATACTCAGTAATAACATTTATAATTGGCCTTGGTTCTTGTTTTGGACTCATATTTTTTGGCAATTAATCAGTTTTAACTGTACATTAACAACCTTGTATTGTTTATAAAAATATATTTGCTTTATCATAAATAAGTTAGAATGTTTGCCTATTTCAAAAAACTACAATTTTTAACTCTATTAGTGAATGTTATTGCTTTAAGTTCTTGTGAAAAAGGATTTAAAGAAGATGATTATTCTGCATATTTTGGAGGTGAGATAATAAACCCTAACTCCAGGGTTGTCTACCTATGTAAAAACAATGAAGTTATTGATACTATTCAGTTAGACAAAAACAATAGGTTTTTTACTAAATATGATTCACTTGCTCCTGGAATGTATACTTTTAAGCATGATCCCGAATATCAATACATTTATTTTGATAAAAATGACAGTTTGATGATTCGTTTAAACACTAACGAATTTGACAACTCACTCACTTTTTGTGGACGCGGCGATGAAAAAAATAATTTCTTAATAGAATTATTTTTAAAGAATGAGGATGACAAGAATGCTTCTTTTGATATTTATGATTACGATTTAAATAAGTTTGATGAGAAAATAGATTCCGATTTTAAAATCAAGAATGCTTTTTATGAAAGAAGGAAAAAAGACATTGCTTGGAATGAGGATTTTGATATTTATGCAAAATCTATGTTAGAAATGCCTCATCTTGCAAAAAAAGAAATGTATCATTTAGCTCATAAATTTAGAACAAACCAAGATGTTTGCTCAATTCTTCCTAAAGGTTATTACGATTACAGAAATGATATCGATTTCAATAACGAAAAGTTAACCAACTTTGCTCCTTTTGTTCGTTATTTAACATCAATGTTGAGCAACATAACTTGTAGAAAAGACGTCACAGGAAAATCTATTGAAAATAACATCCATAAACTAAAAGTAGCAGATTCAATTTTCAAAAATCAAAAAATAAAAAATGCTGTTTTGAACAACATTGCATTTATGTATTTATTGGAAGATCAAAACATTGAAAACAATAAAAAGTTTTTAGGGGAATATTTAAAACTTTCAACTGATAAAGAACGTCAAAAAGAAATCAAGAAAATTGGTGATGCAATTCAAAATCTATCACAGAAAAAAAGACTTGAAGATGTTGAGCTAGTTGATGCGAACTCAAACCCAGTTACCATTAATAAGCTTGTTAAGAAAAAAACAGTTCTTTTCTTTTGGACTTCTGAAGCTAAATCACATATGGAATTGGTTCACAAGCGTGCTGCAGAACTTCAACAAAAACATCCAGATTGGGACTTTATAGCAGTGAACATTGATGATTCTGCTGAAAATTGGAAAGAGAATTTAAATAAGTATAATTTTAAAAATATTACTGAGCTTCATTCTACAAACTTTAGCTCAATAAAAGACAAATGGGTAATTACCAAAATTCATAGAACAATGCTTCTAAATGCAGATGGAACTATTAAGAATGGTTTCGTTAGTATTTTTGATGCAAACTTCGAAGAATATTTAAAATAAACTAATCCTCAAACCAAACGAAAAAGCGGTCTCAATAATTTGAAACCGCTTTTTCAATTTTATATAGTTTAAGACTATTTATTTCCTTTTTCGAAATCAGCAACGAACTGTGCAATTCCAATATCAGTTAATGGATGTTTTAACAATCCAGTAATTGCTGATAAAGGCCCAGTCATTACATCAGCGCCAATTTTTGCACAATTTACAATATGCATAGTGTGACGAACAGAAGCTGCTAAGATTTGAGTTTCGAAACCGTAGTTATCATAAATATCACGAATTTCTTGAATTAAATTTAAACCATCTGTAGAAACATCATCTAAACGACCTAAGAAAGGAGAAACATAAGTAGCTCCTGCTTTAGCAGCTAACAAAGCTTGTCCAGCCGAAAATACTAAAGTTACGTTTGTTTTAATTCCTCTGTCAGAAAAGTATTTACAAGCTTTTACACCTTCTTTAGTCATTGGTAATTTAACAACGATTTGCTCGTGTAATTCAGCCAACTCCTCACCTTCTTTTACCATTCCTTCAAAGTCAAGCGCATTTACTTCAGCACTTACATCTCCTTCAACGATATTACAGATATCAACATAATGTTTTAAAATATTGTTGGTTCCTGTAATTCCTTCTTTTGCCATTAATGATGGGTTTGTTGTTACTCCATCAAGGATTCCCAAAGCTTGTGCTTCTTTAATTTGCTCTAAATTGGCTGTGTCAATAAAAAATTTCATTTGTATGTATTTAAAATAGTTGTGTTTAAGGTTATACGATTAACTTGGTTGATTTTTCTTATAAGAAGAAAGTGCAAAATTACAATTTATAATGATTCATTAGCATTTTTTCATATACTTTATCTGGTAAAGCTCTTTTTAAAACAACTGAGAATTTTTGCATAAATGCACCTACTTTATAATGAATTTTTGGTTTTGGAGTATTGATTATTACATAAACTGCTTGTGCCATTTCTATAGGATTACTGCCTGAATCAACATGTGTATTCATTTCTGCCAATGTGTTTCCATACACTTTTTCATAAGCAGATCCTTTTATTACTGGTGCATGATAACGACCTGCAGCAATATTAGTAGCAAAGTCGCCAGGAGCAATGTTTGTAATTTCGATACCAAATTGTTTTGTTTCCATTCGAAGCGCTTCAGTTACTAATTCTAAAGCTCCTTTTGAAGCTGAATAAATACCTCGGTAAGGCAATCCCATATAACCCGCAATTGATGTAATATTGATGATTAAACCTGATTTTTGACTTCTCATTTGAGGCAAAACTGCTTTAATTACTTCAATTGGTCCAAAGAAATTTGTTTCAAAATTATTACGCATTTCATCAGTTGGTATTTCTTCAATTGGTCCAGTAATACCAACTCCAGCATTATTGATTAAAACATCAATTCTTCCTGATTTTGCAATAACTTCTCCAATTGCTTTATAAATAGATTCGCTATCTCTAACATCCAATGCTACTAATGGAATTTTAGAATTTTGAACCTTTTCAGGATTACGGCTTGTACCATAAACTGTATAGCCTTTATCTTGCAAGAACTCTCCTATTGATTTTCCAATTCCTGATGAACCACCAGTTATTATTACAACTTTATTCATTATTAATTCGTTTATTTAATTAATTCAATTCCCAAACCCGATTTGTTTGATAATTGAATTTTTCCATTTATTATTTTACTACCTGTGGCAATATCTTTAGCTATTAAATTGGCTCCATCCAAATCACAATAATCCACTAATGGTGCTAAAACAGCCCCAGCAGAAATGCCTACAGTAGATTCGGTCATACAACCAATCATTATTTTGTAATTTAATTGTCTAGCTTCTTTTATAATCTCTAAAGCTGGCGTTAAACCACCACACTTAACCAATTTAATATTTAAGCTTTTGTAATGTGAGAGCAAAGAAACTAAATTATTATTGTTTTGAAAATCTTCATCGGCCATCCAATTAGCATATTTATCTCTTGACAAATTAGTAAAGTTTTTCACTTGCATTGGCTGTTCCAAATAAATAAATTTTGATGCTAATTCATTATTTTCAATCCAATGACAATCTTCAATAGTGAAACTTGCATTCGAATCGAGTGCTATATCTCTGTTTAAAGCGGCTAATCTTGTAAAAGATTCTTTATTAAGCCCTTTACACTTTACTTTAAACTTATTCCATTCTGAATTTTCAATTTTCTTTATTTGACTTTCAATGTCATCAATACTTATGGTTATAGAAGATTCAGGAATTGCTTTTAAATCAATTGAATTAATTTCTAAAAAGCTTTTATTTTCAAGTTTTCCAAATAAATCCCAATACGCACAATCTAGTGCTGAAGTAATAAATGAACTTAAATGTAAACTTTTTAAAAAAGAATAAAATATTTGAGGAACAACTATTTGTTGATTTTCAATTAAAGTTTTGCTTGATATTAATTGATTAACCAAATCATCCAAGTTTATCCCATAGTAATCTATAACTGTACACTCTCCATAACCCGAAAAACCTTTGTATGATAAGGTGACAATTAATGCTTCCCTAAAGGAATAATCACCATAGGATATAGAAAAAGTTTCTTTAAGAGGAAGTTTGACCTTTTGCCAAGCAAGTTGCATTTTGGAATAATTTGGTCTAAAAATAAAAAATCCCGAACAATCGGGACCACAAAAATCAAATTAAATTCAATAAAAAATGGCAAGCGACCTACATCGCACCGCTACAACCGCATACCTTTGCTGTGTTCCCACCCTGGAGGAGTCTGCAGGAGCTGGTCGTGTAGGACTTGCCGGTGCAAATATACAATCTTTTTATATTTTTGCAAGAGCTTTGTTGCTATAAAAATATCGTTGTATATTGGACTATTCAAATTTTAAACTATGAAAACACATAACTTCCTAACTGCCATTTTATTAGGAATCACATTAATTGGATGCGGAGATAAAAATAAAGGTGAAAATTCTTTATTTACTATAGACGATTCTGCTTTTCCAGCACATTTTCTGCCTCAGGAAGTAGTTTCTATTACTGTTTTAAACCCAAAATCGAAAGAAATTGACAGCATTGCCTACTTTGTAAACGACAAAAAAGTCGGAAGCACGAAAGGTTCTGAAAAATTCAAATTTGAATTAAAAGATCAAAAACTAGGATATCAATACTTAAAAGCAACAGCTCATTTTGGCGGAGATTCATCTGATGCTACAAAAAGAGTTGAATTGGTTTCAAATGTCAATCCAAAA
>CAMLKV010000049.1 GCA_946480635.1 uncultured Flavobacterium sp. | reverse complement strand
TTGGCAACAACATGTTGATTACAAAATGGAAGTCAATATGGACGTGAAAACCTATCAATACAAAGGAAAACAGACTTTAGTATACACCAACAATTCACCTGATACTTTAAAAAGGGTATATTTCCATTTGTTTAATAATGCTTTTCAACCCAACAGTCCAATGGATGCGCGATTAAAAGCAATCAAAGATCCAGATGGTCGTATGGTAACCAAAGTAAAAGTTGGAGACAAGGAAACAAAAGAAAGCCGAATTTCAGCTTTAAAACCAAACGAGATTGGTTATTTGTATGTAAATAATTTAAAACAAGATGGCATTGCTGTAAACAACAAGCGAGTAAGTACGATTCTTGAAGTAGATTTAGCAAAACCATTGTTACCTAAAACCTCAACTACATTTACTTTAGATTTTGACGGACAAGTTCCTGTTCAAATTCGCCGTTCAGGAAGAAACAACAAGGAAGGTATCGAACTTTCAATGGCGCAATGGTATCCTAAATTGGCCGAATATGATCTTGATGGTTGGCAAGCTGATCCTTACATTGCTCGTGAATTTCACGGAGTTTGGGGTAATTTTGATGTAAAAATTACAATAGATAAAAATTATGTATTAGGAGCAAGTGGATACTTACAAAACGGAAACGAAATTGGTAAAGGCTATGAAGACAATGGAGTAAAAGTTATTTATCCTAAAAAAACAAAAACTTTAACATGGCATTTCAACGCTCCTAACGTGCACGATTTCACTTGGGCTGCAGACAAAGATTACATTCACGACAAATTAGTGCGTCCTGACGGTGTTACACTTCATTTCTTATATCAAAACAAATCTGAATTTATTCAAAACTGGAAAAATCTTCAACCTAAGACTTCTCAATTAATGGATATTTACAATAAAACGGTTGGTCAATATCCTTACAAACAATATTCAGTAATTCAAGGCGGTGATGGTGGTATGGAGTACGCTATGTGTACTTTAATACTAGGAGAAGGAACAGAAGAAGGTTTAGTAGGAGTAACTGCTCACGAAATGGCACATTCATGGTTCCAACATGTTTTGGCAACAAATGAAGCAAAACACAGCTGGATGGATGAAGGATTCACCACTTGGTTAGAAAACTACGGAATCAATGAAATTGCTGAGAAAAAAGTAGCCAATCCACACGAAGATTCATACAAAGGATATGCTTCATTGGTAAAATCTGGAAAAGAGCAATCACAAGCAACTCATGCTGACAGATATGATGAAAACCGTCCGTACAGTATTCAAGCCTATAGTAAAGGAAACATCTTCTTATCACAATTGGAGTACATCATTGGAAAGGAAAACCTACATAAAACGTTACAACGTTACTATGCAGATTATAAGTTTACACATCCAACCCCAAAAGATATCAAACATGTTGCAGAAAAAATTACTGGTGCCAACCTTGATTGGTATTTGACCGATTGGACACAAACCACAAATACTATCGATTATGGGATTAAGCAAGTATCTGAAAACGGCAATACAACCAAAGTAACTCTAGAAAGAATTGGTCGTATGCCAATGCCTTTAGATGTTATTGTTACTTACGAAGATGGAAGTCAAGAGTTATTTTATGTTCCTCAAACATTACTTCGTTGGTCGAAACCTAACGAAAGTGGAATGAAAAGAACCGATTTAGAAGGTTGGGACTGGGCTTATCCTACTTTTGATTTCACAATCAACTCTCAAAAATCAAATATTAAATCTATTGTGATTGACAACAGTGGTTTAATGGCCGATGTGAATAGAGAAAACAATGTTTACTTTAAAAAATAAACATTAATTAAACATCAACGAAAAAACCACAACCTATAATAAAGTTGTGGTTTTTTATTTCAAGACATATTTTAAGCAACTAAATTATAAATACTCTAGTGTATACCCTGGCACTTTATCTATTTTATATGAGATAGTCAATGTTTGCACTTCGTTTGTTTTTATTGGAATTTTCAAGAAAATAGGTAAAGTCAAACCGCTTTCATTCATCAAAATTTCCTCATCTTCAAAAACTTTTATTCTAGTAATCAGTGCTAGATTATTATAATCCGACTGTTGCTTATTAGAAGACAGTTCTATTTTTTCTTGAGCGAGAATTTGTGTGTCAGAATTATTAAAATCAAACGTTAAATCTATATGTGATTTTTTATTTATCTCTATCAATCTCTTTATTGGCAAACAATATGAATTCTCATTTGTTTCATGAGTTCTATTTACAAAACCGCTGTGATTCATCCAACATATATCTAGAGCCAATTGCTCAGGAATCAATATAACAGGTTGAGGTATTTGTCTAAGCAAATTAATAGTTATGGGTACTTGTTGTTCTACAACTAAACCTCTCTGCAAGGTTTCACTCAATACAATGTCTATATTTTCTGGGTTTTCAATTTTATATTTTGTAGCATCTTCGTTTTTATAAGCAACAACATGACCATCAAAATCCAATCGTTGAATAAGATCTTTCATAAAACCGAAACTTTCAGTATTTATTTCTATCAAAGTTGCCTTTAATTCCTTAGGAGTATAATATGCAAAAACAGGTAAAAGCAAAGTAGCAAATGGTCCCGTACCCGCATACAAAATATGAATTGTCTCTTTCCCTTGTTGCTTAAGTTTCTCAATTGCTTTAAAAACACCATTGATAAACTTTTTGGTTCTTAGGATATCTTCCAAACACATAGCCGCCCATGTTGTTCCTATTGCCTTACCATTTGAAGAATGAATATCCTGTCGACTTTCATCTGAATAAATATCAATGTTTGTCAGTGTGTATATAATTTGCTTATAAGTGTTAATCGCCGAAGAAAGCTCCAGAAAATCGATTTCCTCTTTCTGAAAAACTGCTCCAATCTTCAACAATTCATCTCTATAATGCTGCATCTTTTTATTTCAAAAATACATAAAAATAAATACATACTTCTCGAGATTTTTATTCAAACAGAAAGGCAATAATCTTCATAATGATTATTGCCTTTCTTTAGAATTATATACAATTATTGCTTGATTACCTTAGTAGAAAATTGCTTTTGTCCTTGATTGAAATGAATAATATAAATTCCTGTTGATAAACTGCCTCCGAAAGAAACTGTTTGATTGGCTTTTAGATTCTCCTGATGTTGTATAACAGTTCCCACTACATTAACAATATCCATAGTTATTGGTTCTTTAGCATCTTCCGAAAATACATTTGCATTAAACTCTCCCGAACTAGGATTAGGATAAATTTGTGTTTTTAAAGTTTGTTCTTTTTCCATTTCTGCCACTTCTTCTATAATTCCTTTTTGTGTCAATGCCGAATTAAAAGTCACCGTTCCTGTAGCAATGGTTACATTGTCTGGGTCAAATTGAACTGTACTTGGTGTAAAAGGTAGCGTAATTGTAATTTTATTCGTTCCTGTTGGTGTCCCAATAATACCATTTCCAGCCAAAGACAAATTACCACCATTATCGTATAAAATGATGTCTTGAGAAGTTCCAGAAGCATTTTTAACTCTAATAGCTACAGGCATTCTAAAATAAGTTACGTTAGAATTAGAACTTCTGGTTTGATTCAACTTCAAAGTAATTGCCGTTCCCACATTATTCCATTCTAGAGCGTAACTTGGTGTACCAACTCCATTCACCCAATCTGTAAAAAAACCAGTCAGATTGGCTCCGCCTAAAGCCGTTTCGAAATGCTGTCTTAAATTATCAGTGTCAGCTGACTTATAAGCTAGACTGGGATCTGTAACATAGTTTTTAGTAGCTTCAAAAAACTTAGTATCTCCCGAAAGCGCTCTCAACATGGAAACAATCATTGCGCCACGATCATACACGGCTGTTGTATTCGCCCCAGTCCAAACGGTATTTGAGTTGCTTACATTAGCTATATAAACGGGTACAGTAGTCGTTCTAGCTGAACTCTTAAGCGACGTTCTTCTTGATAAGGCACTTACACCTAATGATGGTATTTGTTCGGCAGCCAAGACCTCCATATAAGACGCAAATCCTTCGTTTAACCATAAACTATTCCAAGTCTTACACGTTACTGCATCACCAAACCACTGATGGGCTACTTCATGTGCTATTGTTGACCAACTTGTTAGTCCTCCTGAACTTAATCCAATATTGGTTTGGTGTTCCATTCCTCCTGAAAACCCAAATTCATATACACCAAATTTTTCATTTTTAAATGGATAGTCTCCAAACTTTGAACTAAACAATTGTAATTCCAATTTACAGAAATCTAGAGCATTCAATATGGAAGTATAAGAACTTCTGTTGAACAACTGATAAATAACTGGAACACTTGTAGTACCAATGGTTACTGGAGTTCTATTAAATTCTGTAAACTTGGCTACACAAATACTCACCAAATAAGATGCTATAGGATATTGATGTCTATAGGTATATTTTGTATTTGTTCCGCTAACAACTGTTTTAAAGAGCTTTCCTTGAGTTGCCACTTTAAAGGCTGATGGAGAACTTACGGTTATATCCATTGTTTCTACTTTATCCTGCATATCAGCTTTACAAGGCCACCAATCTTTGTCTTCATAAGATTCTGATAACGTATAGATATAATTACTGCCATTATAAGACGTTTTCTGATAACCCAAAGCTTGTCCGCTAGCGGCTGGAGGAACACCCCTGTACGAAATTGTCACTGAGTCCAATACATTGTTTGCTAATGGAGTTGGTAATGTTATTGTTAGCAGATTAACATTTCCGCTTGTTGGGAATGATTTTGAAATGGTATTTCCGTGGTACTTAACCACCAAACCAGTGTTGTTAAAAGAAGCTTTATTCAAATCGAATGTAATTGTACTTACATTTGAAGTTTTCGTAAGAAACTTTGTGGTTACTGTACCTCTGATATACTTAGTCGAATCGGGATTAACACGCCAGTAAATGTTATGATGTTTCACATCAATATTTGCTCCAGATCCACTTGTTCCAGACGTTTGGCCCATGACGGGTGCAGTTGCCGTTCCAATCAATACCAGGAACAGACTTAAGTTCTTAAAAAGATTTTTCATTATATTGGTTTTTAGGTTGTTATCAATAAATGTAACAAAAAAACATTAATTAAGAATATTCTTACAATTTATTTTAAATTCCTAAAGCAGAACGGATTAAAAAGGTCATTATTCAACTCTTTTATATTGAAGACAATCTTAGTATCTTTGCCCACACATGAGATTCACATACCCAAAACAAGAAAAACTTAAAAGCCGTACTTTGATTAACCAATTATTTTCTGAAGGAAAATCGGTTTCAAAATACCCGTTGCGTTTAGTGTATGTTCAAGTTGGGGAATTACAAGATTCAAAAATCAAATTAGGAGTTTCTGTTTCGAAAAAACATTTTAAGAAGGCTGTTGATAGAAATTATTTCAAACGTCTCTTGCGTGAAGCATATCGTCTTAATAAAGACATTTTATTGGAAGCTACAGAAGATAAAAACTATGCTTTTATGCTTTTATATCAAACTAAGGACAGACTAACCTTTCAGGAAATGAACGAAAAAACAATTCAGCTTTTTGAAAAGTTTCAAAAAACAATCAACGATAAATAATTTTTTATTTAATACAAACAAAAAAGAGTTGCTCAAAAAGCAACTCTTTTTTTATTCAATAGAATTAATAACCGTATTATAATTACAATTGAGGTCCTGCTTTTACAAGGCTTTGACCTTCTTCATTATCTGTATATTGAACAAAGTTTTTGATAAATCTTCCTGCTAAATCTTCTGCTTTAGTAGTCCACTCAGAAGCGTCAGCATACGTATTTCTTGGATCTAAAATATTTGTATCTACATTTGGCAATGCAGTTGGTACATTAAAATTAAATACAGGAATTACAGCGTTATCTGCATTTTCGATAGAACCATCTAAGATAGCATCGATTATAGCACGTGTATCTTTAATTGAAATACGTTTTCCTGTGCCATTCCAACCTGTGTTTACCATGTATGCTTTAGCATTATGCTCTTCCATCTTTTTCACTAACTCTTCACCATATTTTGTTGGGTGTAATGATAAAAATGCTTTTCCAAAACAAGCTGAGAAAGTTGGCTCAGGTTGAGTTACTCCTCTTTCAGTTCCGGCTAATTTAGCTGTAAAACCAGATAAAAAGTAATATTTTGTTTGTTCTGGTGTCAATTTAGAAACCGGAGGCATAACTCCAAAAGCATCAGCAGTTAAGAAGATAACTTTAGTCGCATGACCCGCTTTAGAAACTGGAGTCACAATATTGTTAATATGATAAATAGGGTAAGAAACACGTGTGTTTTGTGTCACTGAACCATCTTTAAAATCAATTTTACCATTAGCATCAACCGTCACATTTTCTAATAATGCATCTTTTTTGATTGCTCCGTAAATATCTGGTTCGTTTTCTTTGCTTAAATCGATCGTTTTTGCATAACAACCTCCTTCAAAATTGAAAACACCATCATTGTCCCATCCGTGCTCATCGTCACCAATTAATTCACGTTTGGGATCTGTAGATAAAGTTGTTTTTCCTGTTCCTGATAAACCAAAGAAAACAGCTACATCACCGTCTTTACCTTTGTTAGCTGAACAGTGCATAGACGCCATTCCTTGAAGTGGTAGATAATAGTTCATCATAGAGAACATCAGAATTTAAATTATGCGCTTTGTAATCAGCAAAACCTCTTTTTGAAGCGTTCATTACTACAAAATCAGGCTCTCCATAAGTAGCTAATTCAGCATCTGTAGGGCGGATGAACATGTTTTTTACAAAATGTGCTTGCCAAGCCACCTCAACAATAAAACGAACTTTTAAACGAGTATTTTCATTGGCACCACAAAAAGTATCTACTACAAATAATCTTTTACCTGAAAGTTGATCTACCGTATTTTTCTTTAACTCATTCCAAGTTTCAGTAGAAATAGGCTTGTTATCGTTTACTGCTTTTTCAGAAGTCCACCAGATTGTGTTTTCTGTTACAGCATCTTTTACAATGTATTTATCTTTAGGCGAACGGCCTGTAAATTCACCAGTCATTACATTAACAGCTCCTAACTCTGTTAACTGTCCTCTTTCATAACCTTCAAGTGAAGGATTCAGTTCTTCCTGATATAATAATTCGTATGAAGGATTATATACAATTTCTTTAACGTCTGTGATTCCGTATTTTTCTAACGAAATCGTTTTCGTAGATGGGGTGTATGTTTCCATAAATTTTACGATATGTTGTGTTTTTTTATAACGGCAAAAGTAAAAATATTATTTGAATAGCCTCACAGTTTAGCCTTTTTTTGTGATAATATAGTATATTGTAACTCCCCATGCAGCAATTAATAACAAGCCACCTATTGGGGTTATTGGTCCTAAAAATTTAAAATTGAATCCTGATAATTCTTGTGTAGAAAGTAAGAAAATAGAAACAGAAAAAAACAAAGTCCCTGCTAAAGTTAAGTTATAAATTACATTTTTTTGTTCTGGTAATACTATTGAGGTGGTTCCTAAAAACAATAAGAAAAGAGCATGATACATCATATATCTAACGCCTACTTCAAAAGAGTTCAACTGATCTACGGTTAAAACTTTTTTTAAAGCGTGTGCGCCAAAAGCTCCTAAGACAATCGATATAAAACCAAAACTCAAAGCTGTTATCAAGATTTTTTTATCCATTTGAATTGAAAATTTTCTTCAAATTTACTACACAATTAAATAATATACCTTCATTTTTTAACCTAAAGCTTTCTAAAATATAACATTTCATTACATTTGTGTGATTTTTTACCAAACCATAATGAAAAATGTACTAATTATTGGAGCTGGTCGCTCAGCTTCATCCCTTATAAAGTATCTTTTAGAAAAATCTGAAAGCGAAAATTTACATATCACCATTGGAGATTTGTCATTACAGTTAGCACAACGCAAAACTAAAGGACATAAAAACGCAACAGCAATCGCTTTAGACATTAATAACACTGAACAACGTCAAAGCGAAATTCAAAAAGCAGATATAGTGATTTCTATGTTACCGGCTCATATGCACATTGAAGTAGCAAAAGACTGCATTACTTTCAAAAAACACATGGTAACTGCATCTTACATTAGTGATGCAATGCAGGCTTTAGATTCACAAGCTAAAGAAAATGGATTGGTATTTATGAACGAAGTAGGTCTTGATCCTGGAATCGACCACATGAGTGCCATGAAAATTTTAGATGAAATCCGTGAACAAGGCGGAAAAGTAATTTTATTCGAGTCATTTTGTGGTGGCTTAGTTGCTCCTGAAAGCGACAACAATCTTTGGAACTACAAATTTACTTGGGCACCTAGAAATGTAGTATTAGCAGGTCAAGGTGGCGCAGCAAAATTCATCCAAGAAGGAACATACAAATACATTCCATACAACAAGTTATTCAGAAGAACAGAGTTTTTAGAAGTTGAGGGTTATGGGCGTTTTGAGGGTTATGCTAACAGAGATTCTTTAAAGTACAGAAGTGTTTACGGACTCGATGATGCTTTAACTGTTTTTAGAGGAACAATCCGACGTGTAGGTTATTCAAAAGCATGGGATATGTTTGTGCAATTAGGCATGACTGATGACACTTATGTAATTGATGATTCAGAAAACATGAGCTACCGAGGATTTGTGAATTTATTTTTACCATATCACCCAACCGATTCTGTTGAAATCAAGCTTCGTCACCAACTCAAAATTGACCAAGATGATGTAATGTGGGATAAATTAGTAGAATTGGATTTATTCAATGACGAAAAGAAAATAGGTTTAAAAAATGCTACTCCAGCACAAGCTCTTGAAAAAATATTAACTGATTCTTGGACACTTCAAGAACATGACAAAGACATGATAGTAATGTATCATAAATTTGGTTACGAACTTAACGGTGAACGCAAACAAATTGATTCTACAATGGTTTGTATTGGTGATGATCAAACATATACAGCTATGGCAAAAACTGTAGGTTTACCAGTCGCTATGGCAACCTTACAAATTTTACACGGTAATATAAAAACTCCCGGAGTACAACTTCCAATTAAAAAAGAAGTTTATGAACCAATATTGAAAGAATTAGAAGAATATGGAGTAATCTTCCATGAGAAAGAAGTTATTTATAAAGGATACAATTAATACTTACCTCACCTTTTTGTAAAAAGACCTGCTTCTAAATAGAGCAGGTCTTTTTTATTATGAAGCAGCTTGAATGGTTTGCATTTTCTTCTGCTTGTTTAACTCATCTTGTAATTGTCGGCTTATTTTTTGCTCACGCTCAATAGCATTTCGTTTGTATAATTGATACTCTTCTTCTAAATCATTTAAAACACTTTTAGAATGTTTAGTTGCCAAATTCATCTTCTTAAATTGTATAAAGAAAAAAACTACTGAGGCTATTGATCCCAGAAGAATAAAACTCAAAAAAGAATTGAAAAAACCTTTATTAAATTCAATCCCAAGAAAAGTGATTGTTGGACCCTTATTTGTGTAGGAAGACAAAACCGCATTTGTTTTATTCAATTTATCCTTAAGCATGGAAATCTCATCACTTTTTTGATTCAAAACTGCTTTAGAGTTTAAAAGTTCGTTCTCGATTTTAGATATCGAATTTAAAACATCTTGTTTTAAGCTCTGAATCATTTGCTTTTTTACAATTTTCAAATCTCTATAACTTTCAGATTTGTCTAAAATAGTATTGAATTGGTTTCCGATTGCAGTTGTTGACACTTGATTTTCCTGGGCCGTGAAAGATGTAACTGTAAAAAAACAAATTACAATCCATGCCAAATTTTTAAGGTTCGTCATTTGTAGTAGATTTAGGTTAAACACATAGTAGGTTGATTATGAAACGCTAAGAAAAAATATTTATTGTGTATTTTACCCACCACCTAAAACTTAATTGTTATGAAATTATTTGCGCAAGGAGAAAAAGTGTATATTTAGCTAACAATTTTTTTAAAATGAAAATTAATCAGTTACAAATTGAAATTGACGGAATAGATAAAGTTATTCTAAGAGATTTAATGGAAGATGCTCGAAAGCC
>CAMLKV010000048.1 GCA_946480635.1 uncultured Flavobacterium sp. | reverse complement strand
TACTTCTAAAAAATCAGCAGTTATATCATTGCCAAATGCTGAAGGAGGTATTGAGCAGTTTGAGGTTTTTGAAGCATCAAACTTTGATGCTGAATTACAAGCTCAGTTTCCTGAAATTAGAGCCTTTTCTGGAAAAGGACTTACGGATAAGTATGCTACTTTAAAAATCAGTATTTCTCCAGAAGGAATTCAAACTATGGTTTTTAGAGTTGGTAAAGAAAACGAATTTATGGAGCCGTATTCTGCAGACCGTAAAATTTATGCAGTTTATAAATCTCAAAGAGAAAAAGGGAAATTAAACTGGACTTGTTCTGTTGATGATAAAAAAGCATTTGATGATATTTCAAATAAAATTGGTTCAGTTCAAAAATCGACAGCTGGGCAATTAAAAACAATGCGTTTAGCACAATCTTGTACAGCAGAGTATGCTAACTATTTTGGAGCTACTTCTGCTGCTCAGGTAAATTTAGTTTTAGCTGCATTTAATGCAACTTTAACAAGATGTAATGGAGTGTACGAAAGAGAGTTAGGATTGCACTTAAATTTAGTGGCTCAATCGACAAATGTAATTTATTACAACCCAGCAACAGACCCTTATTCAGATGCAGCAACTGGAGCTACAGGAGCTTGGAATGCTGAGTTGCAAAATACATTAAGTAGTAGTTTAACAGGTCCTTCAACTACTTTGGCAGCAAATAATGCAGCTTATGATATAGGTCACTTATTTGGAGCTTCTGGAGGTGGAGGTAATGCAGGTTGTATTGGTTGTGTGTGCACAGATGATACCTCAAGTACGACTGATACTAATAAAGGAAGCGGATTTACTTCACCTGGTGATAATGTCCCTCAAGGAGATAATTTTGATATAGACTATGTAGTACACGAAGTTGGTCATCAATTAGGGGCTAATCATACTTTTACACATTCAAGAGAATCAGGTTCTACTGTTCAGGCAGAAGTAGGTTCAGGAATTACTATTATGGGTTATGCGGGTATTACTTCTTACGATGTTGCTCCGCACTCTTTAGATACTTATCATGCAGTTTCATTAAGTCAAATTCAAACAAATTTAGCTAGTAAAACATGCCCTGTAACAACTAATATTGCTGCAAATAATGCAACACCAGTTGTTAATGCAGGTGCTGACTATACAATTCCAATGAGTACTCCGTTTATGTTAACTGGTTCTGCTACAGATGCTAATGCTGGAGATGCATTAACTTATAGCTGGGAACAAGTTGATGTTTTAACGGGTTCTGGAGCAGGTCTAACAGGAACTGGAAGTAACGCAACAGTTACTAAAACATCAGGGCCTAATTTTATTTCATTTGCCCCTAAAACTTCTCCTACTAGATATTTTCCACGAATGGAAAGCATTATGGCGGGTTCTGTTACTACAGGTACTTTAGGAGGAGATGCAACTATGAGTGCTGAAGCACTAAGTTCAGTAGCTAGAACATTAAACTTTAGATTGACAGTTAGAGATAATGCTCCTTACAGTGCAACGGCTCCAATCAAAGTAGGTCAAACTAATTTTGATAATATGGTTGTGACTGTTGATGCGACAAGAGGTCCGTTAACAGTGACTTCTCAAAATACAGCTAGCATTGTTTGGGCTCAAGGATCTACACAAACTATCACTTGGAATGTTAATAATACAAACACAAGTGCAGGTGGGGCAAATGTAGATATTTTATTATCTACAGATAATGGAGCTACATTCAGCACTGTATTACTTGCCAATACTCCTAATGATGGTACACAAACAATCACTGTTCCTAACGTAACAGCAGCGAACTGTAGAGTAATGGTAAAAGCATCAGGAAATATTTTCTTTAACGTGAACAGTAAGAATATTGCTATTGGGAACTATGTTTATCAAACACAAAATGCTTGTAACGATTATACGTTTAATTTAAATCAATCTTTTACTGAGAGTGCGGATACTTCTTATCCTGGATTAACTTTAACAGTTAATGATTCGTTCACTATTACTGATTCTAATTTTAAAGCCAACATAACACATCCAAATATTGGTCAAGTTAATGTTTTGTTGATGGCTCCTTGGCAGGCATCTTTAAACACTGCTTTATGGTATAACAATACTACCTGTACTGCTGCTAATATGGATAAATGGTTTGATACTTCAGGATCAGCTGTTAACTGTGCAAATGTAAATAATGGTGCTTTCGCTTCTGCGTTTACGCCTTATTCTACTACTAATATTAATGGGTATAATGGAAATAATAGTGCTGGAGGATGGAAACTTTATTTTAAAGATGCAGTAGTAGATTCTAATATTGCGACAGCTAAGTTTAATACTTTCACAATTCAGTTATGTTATTCTCAGTCAGTTCCAGTATTAAGTACTGAAAGTTTTGAATTTGAAGACTTTAGTTTATATCCAAACCCTAACAAAGGTGATTTTACAGTTAAATTTACATCTTCGACAGGAAATGATATCAAAATCTTTGCTCATGACTTAAGAGGTCGTTTAGTTTATGAAAATTCATTTATTAACACTGGTGCTATAAACCAGAATGTTTCTCTTAACAATGTAGAATCAGGAATTTATTTAGTTTCTATCATTGATGGAGGTAAGAAAACTGTGAAGCGTATTGTTATACAATAATTGATTATTTTATAATGTAAGAGGGAAGCTAAAAGCTTCCCTCTTTTATTTTCCGTTATAATCACTCATAGTGTTTCCTAATCCTGACAAAGCAAACGACTGGATTGCTTTAACTGACATCTCTAATCTTTCAGGTAGTTTATTTTTTTCATCATCATCCCATTCTCCTAGTACATAATCAACTTGTCTGCCTTTTTTGAAATCATCACTAATGCCAAATCGAAATCTTGGATAGTTTGCTGTATTTAATATTTGTTGGATACTTTTTAATCCGTTATGACCTCCATCTGAACCTTTTGGTTTTATACGGATAGTTCCAAAAGGTAAATTCAAATCATCGGTAATTACTAGTATGTTTTCTTTAGCTATTTTTTCTTTTTCCATCCAATATTGAACTGCTTTGCCACTGAGATTCATGTAA
Organism: uncultured Flavobacterium sp.; assembly: GCA_946480635.1. The sequence goes on along the minus strand of CAMLKV010000048.1, from coordinate 7,000 downwards.
GTGTTTGGTTTAAGAAGTAAAAGTGTTCTTCCTTTAACTTTATATTCAGCAAGAGCTCCTAGTTTTACAGTTTGAAAATCTAGTGATTCTTGTTTTGCTAAAAAATCTAAAACTTTAAATCCAATATTGTGTCTTGTGTTGGCATATTCGGCTCCGATATTGCCTAGGCCTACAATTAGAAATTTCTTCATGTCTGTTTCTGTTACTGCTGTTGATATTGTGAACAGCTTTTTAAACCAATTCATCATTGGGCAAAAATAACTTAAATTTTAATTATAAAAAAAGCACCTCGTTTGAGGTGCTTTTGTATAGAGTGTAAGAAAATTATTTTTTCTTTTTTCCACCTTTTTCTGCTTTTGCAGCTTCTTGAGCAGCTTTCATCGCAGCACGAGAGATTCTTACTTGACACACTACAGTGTTGTCTGGGTGTAAAAATTTGTATTTATCAGATACTAATTTAGTAATGTATAATTTATTACCCATCTCTAATGAAGAAATGTCAGCATCGATATAGTCAGGTAAGTTTGCAGGTAAAGCTTTAACTTTTAATTTACGTTGATTTAAACGTAAAACACCTCCTAATAATACACCTGGAGAAGTACCTACAACTCTAACTGGAATTTCCATAGTTACTTCTTTGTTATCGAATAACTGGTAGAAGTCAATGTGTAAAATTTTGTCAGTTACAGGGTGTACTTGAATGTCTTGTAAAACTGCATTGAAAGATTTTCCGTTTGCTAACTCAATCACAACTGTGTGTGCGTTTGGAGTGTAAACCAAGTTTTTGAATGCTTTTTCTTCTGCTGAGAAATGCACTGGTTGATCTCCTCCGTATAACACGCAAGGAACCGCTCCAGCATTACGTAAGGCTTTAGTCGAAACTTTACCCACGCTTTCTCTTTCTGATCCTTTAATTGTAATCGATTTCATTTTTAAAAAATATAGTTATTAAATATTTTACTTATTTAAGCATGAAGCTTTTGCTTTATGCGAATGAGCCGGCAAATGTACAATTAATTATTTAATTGATTGTCTTTACATTAAAAATTTTCCACTTATGGAATTGTTGTGGTGTACCATATGCATAACTTCGGCAAAAAGTGGTGCACAACTCACTACTTTAATTTTGTTTGATTCTTTCTTTAAAGGAATAGAATCGGTAACTATTAATTCACTCAATTGTGAGTTTTCGATTTTTTCGTAAGCGCTTCCTGATAAAATAGCATGTGTACAAATCGCTCTGACGCTTAATGCTCCTTTTTCAATCATTAAATCGGCAGCTTTCGCTAATGTGCCTCCGGTGTCAATCATGTCATCGACTAAAATAACATGCTTGCCTTTTACTTCACCAATCAATTCCATGGTGTCAATCACGTTAGCAGCTTTTCTTTGTTTGTAACAAATTACTACTTCCGATTCTAAGAACTTTGAATAAGCATATGCTCTTTTTGAACCTCCCATATCAGGAGAAGCAATAGTTAAGTTTTCTAAACCTAAGCTTTTTACATACGGTAAGAAGATTGTTGAAGCAAATAGATGGTCTACCGGTTTTTCGAAGAAGCCTTGAATTTGATCCGCATGTAAATCCATAGTCATAATTCGGGTAGCTCCAGCGCTTTCTAATAATTTTGCAACTAGTTTGGCTCCTATTGGTACTCTTGGTTTGTCTTTTCTGTCTTGACGAGCCCATCCAAAATAAGGAATAACAGCGGTAATGTGTCTTGCAGAAGCTCTTTTAGCGGCGTCTATCATTAATAACAATTCCATTAAGTTGTCAGCACTTGGGAATGTTGAACAAACAATAAATACTCTCAATCCACGGATTGACTCTTCGTAAGATGGTTGAAACTCGCCGTCACTATATTGTGAGAACGTTACTTTGCCTAGTGGTACACCATATTTTTCGGCGATTTTTTCAGCTAGGTAAACACTTTGTGAACAGGCAAAAATCTTTGCTTCGGGTTCTAGGTGCGACATTAATTTGTTGTTTTTATTCCGCTACGGTTAATACAGTTTAGCTTTTTTTGTTAAAGCTTAGTGTCTTAAGCGTCTCGGGTGTAGTTAGTTATGTGTTGTGCGTTTTATCGCGGTGCAAATTTAGGAATTAAATCCATGCTTGAAAGATATTTTTGAACTATTTTTTATGAATTCTAGAAAAAATAATTACATTTGCACGCACAATACTGAAACACTTATCAGTTATGCCCGGATGGCGGAATTGGTAGACGCGCACGACTCAAACTCGTGTACTTAGGTGTGTGGGTTCGATTCCCACTCCGGGTACTAAACCTCTCAGGAATGAGCGGTTTTTTTATTTTTGATTTTCTCTAAAAGAGGAATTTGATTAAATAGCTTTAATAACAAACGTCACGATTCCCCAAATGCTAATTTGATTTTCTTCTGTGATTTTTATAGGCGTATAGTCTTTGTTCTCGGGAAGTAAATACAAACAGTCTTTTTCGAGTTTGATGCGTTTTACTGTGAATTCACCATCAACTAAGCAAACAGCAATTTTGTTATCTCTGGGCTCAATGCTTCGGTCAACCACTAAAATATCTTTATCGTTAATTCCTGCATCAATCATCGAATTTCCATTTACTTTTATGTAAAATGTGGCTAACGGATTTTTAGCTAATTCTTTATTTAAATCGATATTGGTTTCGGTAAAATCAGCGGCTGGGGAAGGAAATCCAGCCGATACTCCACCTGCAGCATAAGGAATTGATTGATTGCTTTCGAAATCAGGAGTAAAAAAAGTCAGTTTTTTTGAATTGTCTACTGGCATTTGATTTCAAGAATTTCATTGAAATTAGTAGTGTAACGGGGAGATAAATGATTTTGATTCATATCCCAGGTTTTTTCTAAATTTTGATTGCCCAATTTGATTTTGCGTCCGCCAATTTTTGCATTCAATGAATCGATAGTCTGCATTAATTGAAGGTGTTTTGGATTTTCATCTTCAAACATATGACATTGCTTGCTGTTTTCAGGTGTCAATCCGCTTACAATAACACCGGCTTTTTTAAATTTTAAGCCTTCGTGACCTTCGAGTAATTTTTTGAGAATGCTAACAGCTGTATTGCTAATGGTCAACATCGAATTTGTGGCAAAAGGCAAGCTGATTGCATTATTGAAATAATACTTATTTGATTCGTATTTATGTTTGTCAACGACAAGCATAACAATAATAGTATAACAGCAAGACTTTTGTTTGCGTAATTTCTCGGCACAAACAGAAGCAAAAGTAGAAACTCTTTCTTTTAGTAAATCATATTCAGAAATCTGTTTAGGAAAACTTCGTGTAATGGCGATGCTCTTTTTTTGTTCTGAAACAGGTTCTAAAGCTAAAACTGATTTTCCTTCAAGTTCATTCTTTAGACGCATGCCAGTAACTCCCATTTCTTTTCTAATCCAACTTTCGTGTTCTGATAATGTGAAATCGAAAGCGGTTTTTATATTTCGAAGCTTAGCTTTCTTGGTAAGGCGATAGCCAATACCCCAAACATCTTCAATTTTGGTCCACTTTAAAGCTTTAATTCGGCTTTCTTCAGTATTGATAATATACACACCTTTTGTTCTTTCTGGAAATTTACGCGCAATTTTATTGGCAACTTTTGAAAGTGCTTTGGTTGGTGCAAAGCCAATGGAAATTGGAATACCCAACCACTGCTGAACTCTTGATTTTATTTGTAATCCATAATCGTGAAAATCGGTCACGGTTACACCATCAAAATTCATGAAAGCTTCATCGATACTATAAATCTCAATGTTTGGAGAAAATTGTTCTAAAATTTGCATTACTCGATTGCTTAAATCGCCATACAAAGGATAATTGGAAGAAAAAACAGTAACATTTTTTTCTTTTAAGAGTTCTCGGACTTTAAATTCGGGTGCTCCCATGGGAATTCCAACTGCTTTTGCTTCGTCACTTCTGGAAATAATACAGCCATCATTGTTGGATAAAACCACAATAGGTTTTCCAATTAATTTGGGCTTAAAAACGCGTTCACAAGATGCGTAAAAGTTATTACAATCGACTAAAGCATACATATTGCAAAGTTACTTAATATGCTTTTTATCATTTAATGAAGTAAGTTAATTTTTGATTTGTGTTGATAAAATATAAAACTGAGAATACTTTGTTAGATTTGTATAGTATTAAAGGTTATAAAGTGCTTTTGTGGAAGTGAGAATAAAAGTGTTTTGAGGATGAAAAAAGGGGTGATTTTTTTAGGAATTTTTTTTATTGTTGTTTTGATGTTTATTTCTGTAAATGTATATATAAAATCACGACAAGAGTATGCGAACAAATATGATTTTGTTATTGATAAAATTGAAATTGATGCTAAAGGAAGTTTAACTTTTTATGATAGTATTAAATGTGAATATAGATTTGCCAGTTATAGATTTACTAAATGGGATAAATTAGGGATTTCAGTAGGGGATAGAATTTTTAAGAAAAGTTATTCCAAAGATATGACTATAAGCAGAAAAATAGATGGTTATTATAGGATTTATCATGTTCAGGAGCCAAATGGTATGTTTCCTTTCTCATTTTATGGTGATGATAGTGTAAAAGGAAGTAAATAAAAAAATCCGGCTTAAACCGGATTTCATATTATAAATTATTTGCTATTGCATTAGCTAGTTCTTGAAATTCTTCAGGAGTTAGTTTTACCTTGTTGTGGAATCGTGCATCGTCCATCATGTTTAGAGGAATTAGGTGAACGTGAGCGTGTGGTACTTCAAGTCCAATAACCGTCATGCCTATTCTTTTGCAAGGCACGGTTTTTTCTAAAGCAATGGCAATTTTTTTTGAGAAAGCCATTAAGCCTAGATATAATTCATCTTCTATATCAAAAATTTTGTCAATCTCTTTTTTAGGGATGCACAAAGTATGTCCTTTTACATTGGGATTAACATCTAAAAAAGCCAAAAAATCATCAGTTTCGGCAATTTTGTAACAAGGAATTTCTCCGTTAACGATTTTAGTGAAAATAGAAGCCATTGTGTCGCTTTTTAGATTTAGTCTCTTGTAATTTCTAGAACTTCAAATTTTAGAATTCCGTTTGGCACTTGAATTTCAGCGATTTCTCCAACAGATTTTCCTAATAGTCCTTTCCCAATAGGAGAAGTAACCGATATTTTTCCTGATTTTAAATCAGCTTCACTTTCAGCAACTAATTGGTATGATAATTCCATGCCATTAGTTTGGTTCTTGATTTTTACATGCGATAAAACCAATGCTTTTGATATGTCTAATTGGGATTCGTCAATTAAACGGGCATTAGCATAAAGCTCTTCCATTTTGGCAATTTTCATTTCTAAAAGGCCTTGAGCTTCTTTTGCAGCGTCATATTCTGCATTTTCAGATAAATCTCCTTTATCTCTAGCTTCTGCAATTGCTTGTGATGCTTTTGGGCGTTCTATACTTTTTAATTGCTCTAATTCGTCTTTTAATTTTTTTAATCCTGCGGCTGTATAATAAGATACTGTACTCATAACGTCATTTTTATAAAATAGAAAAAATCCCATCGGGACGGGATTTCTTCGTACAAAGATATAATTTTTATTTCAATTTATAATTTAATCCTAAATAGGGTCGTTTACAAAGTTAATTAAATTAAATTTGTTATAACAAGATATTAGCTTTTTTAAAATGAAACAAATTTTCTACATAATTCTAGTTTTACTTTTTATTTCTTGTGATAAGGATAAACCTGTAAATAACAACCAATATTTACAGAACATAAGTTTTTCTAAAGAGATAAATACAAATTTACCACAGTATAATTCGCTTAAATTCCCAGGGAACGCTATGGTCATAACAGATGCTGGTGCAGGTATTCAAGGCATTATTGTGGTTGCGGCTGGGACAAATGATTATAGGGCTTGGGAGGCAAGTTGTCCCAATCAATATCCTACTGCTTGCTCACGACTAACTTTAGAAGGTGGTTATGCTAAATGTTCTTGTGAAAATTCAAAGTATAGCATTTACGTTGGGAACGGAGAAAATGGGGAACAGTATCCTTTAAAACAGTATAGAACCGAAATATTGGGTGATGTTATAAGAGTATACAATTAAAAAGAGGAGCAATTGCCCCTCTTTTTTGTATTAAAAGATAAGTGTTAAACCTGCTAAAACATTTGCACCTGCTTGAGGGTAATATCCAGCACCTTCGATAGTTGTTACTGCTGGTGGATTAGACCAAGAGTCATCATAAGTGTAGAAATATCCATTAGAAACATATTTTCTGTTAAAGATATTGTTTGCTACTGCTGATACAATGATTGATTTAAATACTGATTTAGGCTTGATTTCATAACTCGCGTTAAAATCATTTACAAAGTAATCGTTTAAAATAGATGATTTAGCATCTATATTTCCCATATATTGTTTACCAACAAATTTAGAAAGCAATGAAATCTGTACTTGTTTTAAAGGGCTAAAAGTTAAAATGTTTCCAGCTACAATTTCTGGAGAGTATGAAATATTTGTTTCTCCTAAGTTTTGTAAAACACCATCTCTCTGAAAATAGAAATCAATGTTTTTATTTCTACTTAATGTAATGTTTGGTTGAATTGACCATTTTTGAGTTAATGTTATTTTAGCATCAACCTCAAGACCCATTCGATAGCTTTGACCTACGTTTTTACGTATTGGTGATCCAACATCATCTAAACCTCCTGTTAAGATTAACTGATTTTTGTAAAACATATAATACCCATTAACATTAAGCTTTACTTTGTCAGAATTAAAACGCCATCCTAACTCAAAATCGTCAAGTTTTTCAGGACGAGGGCTTCCGTTTTCGTAATCTGTTCTATTTGGTTCACGATTTGCTCTGGCATATGAATAATAAACAGTGTGTTTTTTACTTGGCGAAAAACTAATTCCTGCTTTTGGATTGAAGAAGTTGAAATTGTCATGAACAACATCAGTTTGAACTCCATCAGCTTTGTAGTTTACATTTCTTCCTTGTAAATCAACATACAGACT
>CAMLKV010000047.1 GCA_946480635.1 uncultured Flavobacterium sp. | reverse complement strand
GCTAAATGGGTATCCTGCTCATCGTTTCCGGTACGTTTGAAAGTACCAGCTATGGGATGGATTTCCGCTTTTCTGTTTTTGATCACTAACTGAGCTTCGGGAGATGATCCCATGATTTTAAAGTTACCATAATCGAAAAAGAACAAATATGGAGATGGATTAACACTTCGTAATGCTCGGTACACATTGAACTCATCTCCTTTGAAACCTTGTGTGAATCTTCTAGATAAAACCAATTGGAAAATATCACCACGGTAGCAGTGTTTTTTGGCCAAAGTGACATTGGCTTTGAAATCTGTATCGGTTAAATTTGAGAAAGATTCTCCTTCTTTTGAAAAGGAATAGGAAGCAAAATTCTTCGATTGAATGAGCTGCTCGATTTCTACAATATTGTTTTCGTTATCAATACTGTGGCAAAAAATATAAGCTTCGTTTTTGAAATGATTGATGATAATGATGTTCTGGTAAACAGCATAATACATGTCGGGAATCTGTAAATCAGAAGAACGTTTTTCAATGCTAACTTTTTCAAAATACCGTACGGCATCATAACTAGTAAACCCGAATAAACCATTGGTGATAAACTTAAATCCGGTGCTTTGTGTCTCAAACCGCGAGGCAAATTCCTGAATGCTTTCTGTAACATTTGTTTGGTTTTGGATTGGTTTTTTAGTCGTGCTTCCGTCTGGAAGTGCTACAGAGATACTTTCGCTTTCCACTTTTATGCTGGCAATTGGATTGCAGCAGATGTAGGAAAAACTGTTCTCATTGCTGTGGTAGTCATTACTTTCCAGCAAAAGACTGTTTGGGAATTTGTCGCGGATTTTCAGATAAATGCTTACCGGAGTAATTGTATCGGCAAGGATTTGTTTGTAGTGAGTATGGAGTTTATATGTTTTCATGATGCTTAATTTTTGAGAATAAAAAAAGGCTTGTCGTGATTGACAAGCCTTTTTATCTATTTTGGTTTTAAAAATACAGATAGGAGGATTCGCTCACGATTTTCGACGTAAGTAATTCCACCACCAAGTATTGTTTAAAATATTGTTCATTTCTGTTGTTGTTTTGTAACAGTACAAAGTTATAGAAATGATTTTCGAATACACAACTATTTTTTTACTTTTTTTAAAATCAAAAATTAATGACTTTTGTAAAATTATAAAAATTTGATAAAAAATTATTGTTTTACAATAATTAATTGTTACATTTGCTTTGTAATTTTAATTTAGAACCAATGAAACTTGTCAGGGTTATAGCTTCTTTTTTATTTGTAATTGTTAAAATTGTTGCAGTTTTCTATTTGATAACGGCGATTTATGCCTTAGTTAACTGCGCTTTTAAAGGTCCATTTTTTGAAAAAATGGAGCAAAACAGATTTGCCATTAATTTTCCATTTACAAAACAACATTTTCTCTTGGGGTCTGAATATACAGTAGCGTATGTTGCGGAAATGGTTTTAGGATTATCGCTTTATGGCTTGTTCTTTTGGGTGTTGAGTAATGTCTTCAAAACTTTCAAGCAAGAGCGTTTGTTTACAAAAGAAGGTTTGAAAAACTTAAAGTGTTTTTATCAGTTTAATTTGTTGCTGTATCCGATTGCCATTATAATCTGGTCGCTATTCAGTATTGAAGATTTTCCTTTTTTTGCGATGATTGTCGCACATGCAATAATGGGAATTTTTATCTTTTTCATGGCAGCGATTTTTCAGCAGGGAGTAAATCTGCAAAACGAACAGGATTTATATATTTAGAACTATGCCAATTATTGTAAATGTAGATGTGATGCTGGCCAAACGTAAAATGCAGTCGAAAGAATTGGCAGAAATTCTGGGTATAACCCCAGCAAATTTATCCATTCTGAAGACTGGAAAAGCAAAAGGTATACGGTTTGAAACTTTGGAAGCCATCTGTAAAGCTTTGGATTGTCAGCCTGGTGACATCTTAGAATACATCAGCGAATAAGTATCATTTTTTAACGGATCAATAGTATCGGTTTTTTGACCGACAGGGCTTTTTTTGCCTAATTTTTAATGAATCAGAATATGTAATTTTTAATTAATAATCATCAATAATCAATCAAAATGAACAGTTTAATTATTAAAAATCTTCAAAAAACGTATAAAAATGGAGTAAAAGCGATTGACAATATTTCGCTTGAAATCAACAATGGCATGTTTGGTTTATTAGGACCGAACGGAGCCGGAAAATCATCATTAATGCGCACGATTGTGGGCTTACAATCGGCAGACAGCGGGCAGATTCTTTTCAACGATGTTGATGTGTTAAAAAAACCAGATTTTATAAAGAAACAACTTGGTTTTTTGCCACAGGATTTCGGCGTATATCCTAAAGTATCGGCTTACGATTTGCTGAATCATCTCGCGGTTTTAAAAGGTGTAACCGATTCAAAGGAGCGAAAAGAACAAATCCTTTCGTTACTCGAAAAAGTAAATCTGTCAGCACATAGAAAAAAAGAAGTGCATACGTTTTCCGGAGGAATGCGTCAGCGTTTCGGGGTAGCTCAGGCTTTGTTGGGGAATCCGAAAATTATTATCGTCGATGAACCAACAGCTGGATTAGACCCTGAAGAGCGTAACCGTTTCAACAGCCTTTTGAGTGAAATAGGGGAAGACCGAATCGTAATCCTGTCAACACATTTGGTGGAAGATGTTCGCAATTTGTGTTCCAAAATGGCAATTATGAATGAAGGAAAAGTACTTCTCCAAGGGAATCCAAATGATTTAATTGAATCGTTGCAAGGTAAAATTTGGAGAAAACAAATTAAGAAAGAGGAGCTTACGCATTACAAAAATGAATATTCCGTGATTTCGTCCCAATTTTCAGCAGGGAAAATGAATGTTCATTTGCTTTCAGAGCAACAACAGATTGATTTTCAGCAAGTCAATCCGAGTTTGGAAGATGTTTATTTTGCTACGTTGAACCTAAAATCTATGGTAATATGAAAACAGTTTTCTGGTTTGATGTTCAGGAGTATTTTAAAAGATGGGGCTTCTATCTGACATTATTCCTAATTTTTGCTTTTGGAGTTTTTGGAGGGCAAAATGCTCGCTTTTCTGTAAGTGAAAATGTGTTTTATAATTCGGCGTATCAAGTCAGTTTTATCACTGCTTTTGTCAGTTTGACCACGATATTTTTCAGTACGCTTTTTACGGCTCAGTTGGCCATTAAGGAAATTGACAACCGTTTTGAGCAAATCTATTTCAGCACACCCATTCAAAAAAAACAGTTTTTATCGGGGCGTTATGCTTCTGTATTGTTGATGAGTTTTTTATTCACTTTTATTTTGACAGTTAGTTTTTTTACTGGGCAAAGTTCTAATGCCAAGACTTTGGAAAGTGGTGCTTTTAATTTGACATATTATTTTGTTCCAATGCTTTATTTTACGGTAATTAATACAGTATTTGTTACTGCAGTTTTGTGTGTAGTGGCTTGGTTTTCAAAAAGTAAAATGTCTATTTATGTTGGAGGTTTGTCGCTTTACATCTTATACATGGTTGCGCTTCTGTTTTCAAGTTCGCCTTTCATGGCGCAGAGTTTACCGCAATCGGAAGAAACGAAACTCATTTCCGGGATTTTGGACCCTTTTGGTATGTCAGCCTTTTTTAATCAGACAGCACAATGGTCAGTAGTCCAGAGAAATACTTCTATAATTGGTTTTGATGGTATTTTCATTTGGAACAGATTAGGGGTTGTGCTGATTTCATTGGCTCTACTTTGTATAGCTTTCAGAAACTATTCTTTTTCAAAAAAGAGTAAGCGTAAGAAAACTATATCATTAGAAGATAATGAAATTTCAGAAAGTATTCCTTTTAAATTCACAGAAACTGATGAAGGATTTATGGTGAAAGTAAATACATTATTATCATTCGTCAAAATCAACCTGATTTATATTTTTAAAAGTATCCCGTTTGTGCTGATAGTTTTGGCTTTGTTATTTGCTGTTGGAATGGAAATGTATGCTGAAATTGAAAAGGGAATCCGTATTCCACAAAAATACGCTTCTTCAGGGTTGATGACTTCTACCATTATTCAGAATTTTTATGTGTTGGGCGTTATTGTGGTTTTGTTTTACACTCATGATATTTACTGGCGCAGCAGGAATGTCAATTTCAATATGATTGAAGGTAGTACACCTAATGTTAAAACACAATTCTGGGCGCATTGGTTTACATTATTCTTAGTGATTTTAAGTTTTTCTCTGATTTTAATTGCTGAAGGAATTATATTCCAACTCTTATATTGTTATCCTGTTTTGGAATGGTCAGTTTACAGTAAGGTGTTCTTGTTTACCACGCTGCCATTATTCGCTTTAAGTGGTTTTTTATTGATTATTCAAAAAATGGTACCTCAAAAGTATGTTGCTTTGGGATTGTCCGCTTTGTTTGCTTTTGTGATGGCAACTCCGTTTGGAAGAAAACTGATTACGGCTCCTTTTATGAAATTCCTTTACAGTATCAGTTTCGATTACAGTGATATGAACGGTTTCGGAAGTTATGAAGTGATTTTTATTTACCGTCTGCTGTTTGGGTTTCTTGTTTTGTCGATTTTGTTTTACCTCGTTTCGTTACGAAAATTCCATTTCAAGAAAGTTTATGTTTATCTGATTTTACTTTTATTGGTTTTGAATGCTTTTGGTTTGAGTCAAAAAATCAGTGATGGTTATTTGCCAAAAGATGAAAATTCACAATTACAAGCTCAAGCGGACTATGAAAAGCAGTTCCGAAGTTACCAAAATCAGCCCCAACCGACTATCACCGATGTGAATACCAAAGTTGAATTATTTCCAGATGACAATGCTTATATCATTGAAGGAGTGTATCAGCTTGAAAATAAAACCGATAAAGAAATTGAAAAAGTACTAATCAGTTTCTCAGATGGTTTTGAGATAAAAAATGCTGATTTTCAGTTTAATGAAAATAGGTATTCTGTTGGAGAGCAGTCTCAAATTCTGAAATTGAACCAGCCGATGAAACCAAATGAAAGGGCTAAATTCACTTTCGAAATAGCCTATCAATGGGAACCGGTAAACGGACACCAGTCTTTTAATGCGATTGTTGAAAATGGTTCTTTTATGCGAATCAGTCGTTATTATCCGCAGTTTGGATACAATTCAGATAATGAAATTCAGGAGAAAACTATCCGTAAACAATTTCAATTAGGTCCAAAAACAGAAACCAAAGCTTTTGATGCACCTAAAGAACCGAATAACGATTTTATCAATCTAGATATGACAATTGTCACTTCAAATGAGCAAGTGGCAATAGGTATGGGGGAATTAGTCAAACAATGGAAAAATGGAAATCGAAATTTTTTTCAGTATCAGGTAAAACAAATCCCTTTTCGCTTTGGGGTTTCTTCTGCGCAATATGCGGTCAAGAAAGAGGATTATAAAGGTAAAAAATTCGAGGTGTATTATCATCCGTCGCATTACGAAAATGTTGCACATCTGCTTAAAAATGCCAAATTGACCATGGAGTATTGTGAGTCAAATTTTGGTCCGTATCCTTATAAAACTATTCGTTTTGCAGAAGTTTCAAGTTTTACCAAAGGTTTTGCGGCAACGGCTTATCCGGCAACAGTTTTTATGACGGAAGACATGATTTTTTACTGTAATATTAAAGCCGACGATAATCAAGATGTAATTAACGAACTGGCAGGGCATGAGCTGGCACATTTGTGGTGGGGAGGCAATCAGATCAATCCCGATCAGCGAGATGGAGCGGTGATGCTTACCGAAACATTGGCTATGTATACCGAAATGATGTTGCTTAAAAAAATGTACGGAAAAGAAGAAATGCTGAAACGTGTACAAATGCATCTCGATATTTACAATAATGAAAAAGGTTTTTCTAAAGAAGCCCCATTGTATAGGGCTAAACCAGATGACAGACACATTTGTTATTCAAAAGGAACAGTAGTAATGTATCTTCTTAGTGAAATGATAGGAGAAGAGAAGGTAAATCTGGCTTTAAAGAACTTTTTGGAAAAGAATAAGTTTCCTCATACTAAACCTATTTCTGAAGATTTAATAAAAGAGATTTATAAGATAACTCCAAAGGAAAATCATTCAAAAATTAATGACTTGTTTAAGAAAATCACACCATTTAAGCTTAAAATTAATCAAAAATAATCATATTAAATGTTTGATTTTTAGTGTCTTGAAATTGTATTTAAAAAAAATATTTATAATTTATTTGGAAGCAATCAAAAAAAAGTTATAGGTTTGCAGTGTCGTAAAGAACAAGAAAAATGAAAATTCAAACTATTAACATGATGATGTGTATGTGCTGCTCAGAAACTGAGGGGTTATATGCTATGCGTTAATGTTTGAAACATTACAATATAAAAGCTAAAAACTCCTCAAAATTTTGAGGAGTTTTTTTTTACAATAAATTTTAGAATTAAAATATCATAAATAACAATAATGAATACAATTACTAGCATATCAATTTTATTAACATCTGCAACTTATATGATGATGTGTTGTTGTATGCGAAACTTCGCAAGAGGCCGTCTATTGTATTATTTGTGTAAATAATAAAACTTTATAAACGTAAGCCTCTTGATTTCAAGAGGCTTTTTTTATATCCAATTACAAAGTGTCAAAATTAAATTAATGAAAACTGAAATTATAAATCAATTATCACAAATAGAAAACCTTGAAGAAGGATTGCGATTTCTATCTGAAAATGTGGAAGATAAAATTGTTTTTTCAACCAGTTTTGGAATTGAAGATCAGGTGATTAGCCATGCAGTATTCAGTCAAAAATTGAAAAATGTGGAAGCTTTCACACTTGATACGGGACGATTATTTCCAGAGACGTATGCGGTTTGGGACAAAACATTGTTACAATACAATCAGCCCATCAGAGTATATTATCCAGATACAGATGAATTGGAAAACTATGTAAACAAAAACGGAATCAACGGTTTCTATAATTCAGTTGAACTGCGAAAAGAATGTTGTCACATTAGAAAGGTTGTTCCATTGCAAAAAGCATTGAAAGGAGTAAAAGTATGGATTACTGGTTTAAGAGCGCAACAATCCGACAATCGAAATGGTTTAGAAATTATCCAATGGGATGAACAAAATCAGCTATACAAATACAATCCATTGCTTAATTGGACTACTGATGAAGTGGTGCATTACCTAAAGAAAAAAGGAGTGCCTTACAATACGTTACACGATCAAAATTTTATCAGTATAGGTTGTGCACCTTGTACCAGAGCAGTCAAAACTGGAGAAGATTTCAGAGCTGGCCGCTGGTGGTGGGAAGATAAATCGAAAAAAGAATGTGGATTACATCAATAAATTAAAAGCAAACTTAATAATATGTCAACAGCAAATAACTACTTAGAACAATTAGAAAATGAAGCGATTTATATCCTTCGTGAAACTGCTGCTCAGTTTGAAAAACCAGCCTTGTTATTTTCAGGTGGAAAAGATTCAATCGTCTTGGTGCATCTAGCATTGAAGGCCTTCCGTCCTGGAAAATTTCCTTTTCCTTTAGTACATATAGATACCGGACATAATTTCCCTGAAGCCATTGAATTCCGAGATAAATTGGTTAGTGAGATTGGTGAAAAACTAATTGTTGGAAATGTAGAAGAAAGTATTAAAAAATACAATTTGAAAGAAACTGCTGGGCGATTCCCTTCAAGAAATGCTTTGCAAACTTACACGCTTTTGGATACCATTCAGGAAAATGAATTTGATGCATGTATTGGTGGTGCTCGACGAGATGAGGAAAAGGCAAGAGCCAAAGAACGCATCTTTTCAGTACGAGATGATTTTGGGCAATGGGATCCAAAATTACAACGTCCCGAGTTATGGGATATTTTAAACGGAAAAGTACAAAAAGGGCATAATGTTCGTGTGTTTCCCATCAGTAACTGGACAGAATTAGATGTATGGAACTATATCCAAAAATATAATATCGAATTACCAAGTTTATATTTTGCACATGACAGAGAGTGTATTGTTCATCAGGATAAATTGGTAGCTACTTCACAGTTTATTCAGCCTCAGGAAGGTGATACAGTTGTAGTTGCAAAAGTGCGTTATAGGACTGTGGGTGATATGACTTGTACTGCTGCAGTTCCTTCGGAAGCAGATACGATTCAGGATATTATCGATGATATTGTGCAAACTAGAATCAATGAGAGAGGCCAAACCCGATTGGACGATCAGTTATCGGAAGCAGCCATGGAAGACCGAAAAAAGCAAGGGTATTTTTAAAAGAGAAACAAGACAAAAGAAGCAAGAGAAAAGAGATGTGCTAAAAAAATGTAGCTAACAACTCACAATTTATAACTTATAATTCATAATTCAAAATGAATACATTACGATTTATAACAGCAGGAAACGTAGACGATGGTAAAAGTACTTTGATAGGACGATTACTTTACGATTCTGACAGTATACATACAGACCAATTAGGAGTTTTACAAAAGCAAACGAAGCAAGAAGGAGTAGATATCGATTTGTCGTTAATTACTGACGGATTAAGAGCAGAACGTGAGCAAGGAATTACTATCGATGTGGCGTATAAATATTTTTCAACCAAGAAAAGAAAATTCATTATTGCTGATGCTCCAGGGCATGAGCAATATACCCGAAACATGATTACTGGTGCATCCAATTCTGATTTAATTATCATTTTAGTCGATGCCAGAAATGGAATTACTGAACAAACAAAACGTCATGCGAGTGTTGGTTCATTGATGGGAATCAAAAAGGCTATTATAGCTATCAATAAAATTGATTTACTGAATTATTCGCAAAATGTATTCAATCAAATTCAATCGGATTTCGAAGCTATTAAAAAGGAACTGAATTATGATGAGGTGATTTACATTCCAGTAAGTGCTTTGGTAGGGGATAATATTGTGAAAAAATCAGAAAACACACCTTGGTATAACGGAAAATCATTGTTGGAAACTTTAGAATCAATTGAATTGGCAACAACATCCAAATTAGAGTCACGTTTCCAAGTACAGTGGGTAATCCGTCCTAAAGATGAGAAAAACCATGATTACAGAGGTTATGCCGGTTTAGTATTGAGCGGAACGTACAGAGTAGGTGATGCAGTAACGATACTTCCAGCAAGAATCGAAACTAAGATTGTAAAAGTTGAACGAAACTTAGAAGAAGTTGAAAAGGCATCAGCCGGAGATAATGTGGTGTTGCATTTTGAAAAAGATGTCGATATCAGCCGTGGAGATACCATTGTATTATCTGCTGAATTGCCAACAGAATCGAACGAGATTAAATCATGGATTTCATGGTTGGATACGCAGCCTTTCCAATTGGGAAAAACCTATTTATTGCAGCACCGATTCAAAAATGTACGAGTGAAAATCCAATCGGTTGATCAAAAATGGAATGTCAACGATTGGGAATTTACCAAAGAGACGGAAATAGGATTGAATGATATCGCACAAATAAGCCTGAAAACCAATCAGCCTTTATTTTATGATGCATTCGAGAAGAATCCAAAATCAGGAAATGCCATTCTGATCGATGAAACAAGTTACACAACGGTTGGAGCCTTAATGTTTTTATAAAGAAAAATGAGCAAAGAAGAAGTATCCAGATTACAATTGTTATTTCAGAAAAATTTGACTGAGGAACGCAATTTTTTGCAAAAAAAGAATGTTGAAAATTGGATTGAAGAGTTTGTAGCATGGTTGTTTTGCACACAACAAGAATGTGTTGATTTAGAATTGTTTGAACAAAAGTTAACCGAATTTCAAAATGAACTAAAACAGTTTTTAAGTCAGGTTAATGTTCCTAATCCAAATGAAATAGCGCAGTCTTTTTTTGATGATTTGTATGAAATTCATGAGGTTTTGTTATCCGATTTAAATGCAGTGTTAGAATTTGATCCAGCAGCAAAATCAAGAACCGAAGTATTATTAGCCTATCCAGGTTTCTTTACAATCACAGTATACCGAATTGCCCATAATCTATGGAATAAAAAGGTCTCAGTTTTGCCAAGAGTATTGTCTGAGTATGCGCATAGCAAAACAGGGATTGATATTCATCC
>CAMLKV010000046.1 GCA_946480635.1 uncultured Flavobacterium sp. | reverse complement strand
CTTCGATAAGCGCTTTGTGAGATACAACAACGTTTTTGAATTCGTGGTTGATTTTCACAACTTTGAATTCCATCATTTTGTTCACATATTGATCGTAGTCACGGATAGGCTTAACGTCAATTTGAGATCCAGGTAAGAAAGCCTCGATTCCAAATACATCAACGATCATACCACCTTTAGTACGACACTTAACGAAACCATTAACGATTTCTCCAGATTCGTTTGCAGCGATTACTCTGTCCCAAGCTTTGATAGTACGAGCTTTACGGTGAGATAATACTAATTGACCTGTTTTGTCCTCACGAACGTCGATTAATACCTCAACTTTGTCTCCTACTTTTAAGTTTGGATTGTAACGGAACTCATTTAAAGAAATTACACCTTCAGATTTAGCGTTGATGTCAACGATAGCATCTCTTTCAGTGATTCTTACTACAACTCCTTCTACAACTTCTTCGTGGTCAGTTGAAATGAAAGTTTTAGCTACTAATTCTTCAAATTCTCTTAAGTTTTTTTCATCAACAGCATCAATTCCTTCAGCATAGTTATGCCAGTTAAAAGTTGATAAAAAATCCTCTTGTGTTTTGTTTAATTCAGACATGTCTGATAAATAATTTGTATTCTGCATTTTCTTGAGTTTCTAAAAGTGATAGAAAACAACAGAAGTGTTTTACATAAATGATTGATACCTAAGGGAAACTCTACTCACCAAAAGGTGTGCAAAAGTAGTAATAATTATTTAATTACCAAAGAATTTAGTCATAAGCTTTTAGCTGTCAGCCAATAGCTATTTTTGAAGCGAAGGGTTCTGGCATTTTTGGAAACACAGTTCCTGCTGTTCGCACTACACGGTAGCTTATTCCCATAAGGGCTAATGGAGAAACGATATTGACCATCAGCCAACAAAAAACCCGATACTTAAGTACCGGGTTTCTATATTAATGTGTTACACTTTCAACATCTTTAGGATTGTGCTTGTGCTTGAATAAAACCGCAAATGCAATTGCTATAATTAAAGCATACGCTGAAAACGCCAACCATATATTATGCCAGTCTCTTTGTCCATTAGCTGTAAAATATGTATCAATTACATAACCACTAATAAGCCCTCCGAAAAAGGCTCCAAAACCATTCGACATCATCATAAACAATCCTTGAGCGGAAGAACGCATTTTTGAACTTGTTGTTGTTTCAACAAATAATGAACCAGAAATATTAAAGAAATCAAATGCCATTCCGTAAACAACACAAGATAAAATAATCATCCACAATCCTCCTGCTGGGTCTCCGTAAGCAAACAATCCAAAACGTAATACCCAAGCCAACATTGAAATTAACATTACCTGCTTGATTCCGAAACGTTTTAAGAAGAAAGGAATTGCTAAAATGAATAATGTCTCAGATATTTGAGAAATAGACATAATGATTGTAGAATATTTCACCACAAATGAATCAGCATATTGAGGGATTTTTTCAAATTCAGATAAATATGTATCTCCATACATGTTTGTTAACTGTAATGCCCCACCTAAGAACATTGAGAAAACGAAGAACAACGCCATTTTATATGTTCCAAATAATTTGAAAGCATCTAATCCTAATTTTTTAGTAAGAGTCGCATCTTCGTCTATTAAGTTTTGAGGTTTACATTGTGGTAATGTAAATGAATACACCCCTAAAACAAAAGCAGCAAATGCCGAAATATAAAACATATTAACTGAAGCTTTGTTTCCTGTCAAGTTTGTTATCCACATTGCTACGATAAAACCAACAGTTCCCCAAACACGAATAGGAGGGAAAACTTTGATTACATCATAGTCACTATTTTTTAGAATTGTATATGCAACTGAGTTTGATAAAGAAATAGTTGGCATATAGCACATCATTGCTCCAAAAATAACCCAATAAAAAGTTGAAGGATCTTCAACTTGTGGAAGATAAGCTATAAATAATCCTCCTATAATATGCAGGATTCCATATAATCTTTCTGCGTTTAACCATTTATCAGCAACAATACCTGTAATAGCAGGCATAATAATAGATGAAATTCCAAGTGTAGAAAAAATCGCTCCAAACTCTGCTCCGCTCCATTGTTTTGTTCCAAACCAATAGTTTCCTACTGTAATTAACCAAGCTCCCCACACAAAGAATTGTAAAAAGCTCATTAATGTTAATCTAAATTTGATATTCATAATTTTGTTTTTGGTTTTTGTTTGATTTTAAAAGGGCGGTAAAGCTAACATTAAAATTCAAATCCACAAAAAATTACATCGATTTCGTGATTTCTTTTTCAGCTAGTTGCAAAACTTTTTGATATTGCTCTTCACGAGTAAGATTTGAATTATCAATTTCTATAGCATCTTCAGCTTTTACTAATGGAGAATCTTCTCTGTTTGTATCTATAAAATCTCTTTGAAGTACATTTTCTAGCACTCTATCATAAGAGACCAATTGCCCTTTTTCTGAAAGTTCATCAAAACGTCTTTGCGCACGAACATCTGGACTAGCATTCATGAAAATTTTTAGTTCGGCATCTGGAAACACTACTGTACCAATATCTCTTCCATCCATCACAACTCCTTTATCTTTCCCCATTTGTTGTTGTTGCTTAACCAACATAGCTCTTACTTGCGAAACCTCAGCAATTTGACTCACAAAACTTGACACTTCTAAAGTACGTATTAGCTTTTCAACATTAACATCATTCAAATACATTTCTGCAAAACCTAATTGTGGATTAAATTGAAATTTCAAATGAATTTCTGAAAGTCTATTTATAAGTTGCTCTTTATCGAAATCGAATTCATCGATTAAGCTGTTTTGCATTGCAAACAAAGTAACTGCTCTGTACATTGCCCCAGTATCTACATAAACATAACCTAATTGTTTAGCAACCTGTTTTGCTAAAGTACTTTTACCTGTTGAAGAAAAACCATCGATGGCTATCGTTATTTTTTTCATTTGTTTAAAAAATGCGTAAAGTTTGTGTCTAGCCCCGATGGAAGTGGAAATCCTGACTTGAGAAGTCAGATTGAAACGTACAGCGGGAAATACAAATGTACTATTCCTATTGTTTGGCTACAAATTAATCATTAAACCAAATTGACTTGTATTTGATGCCGATGTATAACGTGAGTAAGAATAATCAAATCTGAATTTATTAAAGCGGATTCCAAATCCAGCAGATATACCCGAAAAAGTTCTTTGTTCAAGAATTTTAAGCTCGGCAGCTCTACGGAAATTATAACTTAGTCTTATATTGATAGCTCTTTGCGGGAGGACTTCAATTCCAAAAATTACGTGACGGAAAGCGTTTGATAAAAAACCGACTTTTTCTTCTTGTGTTCCTCCGTCAATAGTTTGCTCACTTCGCGCAGGATTTGAAAAAGCTACTTTCCATTTTTGGAGATTTTCTAATGTTAAATGCCATCGAACAGGAACGTTTTCTAGTTCTTGTGAAATCCCTGCAATTACTTCGAATGGTAGTTTTTCTTTTTCTCCATTATAGGTAGTTATTTGTGTTCCAAAATTACGAACTACCAAACCATAATTTATATCGTTTTTGTCATCAACATAAATTGCTCCAATATCTGCAGCTGCTCCAAATGATTGGTAGCTTTCTAAGGTTGAAGATATAAATTTGGCATTTGCGCCAAGATATAAATTTGTCCAAGGTACATTATAAGCATAACCTAATGACAAAGCAACCTCTCCTCCTGAAAAAGTCCCTGTAGCTTCACCAAATTCATTACGTCCATCAAATTTTCCATAATTAATGTAAGTAACTCCAGCGTGAAAAGTATTTACGTGCTTATCATATGTGTAAGCATAAGAAGCTGTCCCATAATTTACATCACCCAAATAATTAGAATAATTGAGTGCCAATCGACCATTCATTTCTTCATTTATAGAAGCTGGATTAAACAACGGCTGATTAACATCATAATCGTACGTTGTTATTGTCTTACCTCCTAACGCCGCTTGACGGGGTGATGATATTAAATTTAAAAATTGATAAACATTCTCTCCTCCTACTTGTGAAAAAGCGGAAAAAGTTAGAAATAACATGAAGAGAAAGATTAATTTGTTTCGCATTTATAGTAGCCTGTTATAATGATATATAACGCACGGCGAATATATTTATTTTTTTACAAAAAAACGGCTAAAAAATAGCCGTTTTAAATTATAAGGTTTTTGCATACTTGACTTTGTCTTTTGTTATTGCAAGTTCTAATACTTCTTGCATATCATTTACAAAATGGAAAGTAAGACCTTGAATATAATCCTTTTTAATTTCTTCTATATCTTTTCTGTTTTCGTCAGAAAGGATAATTTCTTTAATTTTTGCTCTTTTAGCAGCTAAAATCTTTTCTTTTATTCCACCTACTGCAAGTACTCTTCCACGAAGAGTTATTTCACCTGTCATAGCCAAATTTTTCTTCACTTTTCTTTGAGTCAATAATGACACTAAAGATGTGAGCATAGCAATGCCTGCACTTGGCCCATCTTTTGGTGTAGCTCCTTCAGGAATATGTACGTGAATATTGTATTTGGTAAATATTTCAGTATTGATCCCTAATTTTTTAGCATTGGCCTTAACATATTCCATAGCAATGGTAATAGATTCTTTCATTACTGTTCCCATATTACCTGTAAAGGTTAAGGATCCTTTACCTTCAGAAATAATAGATTCGATAAATAAAATATCTCCCCCCACACTTGTCCATGCCAAACCTGTTACAACACCAGCAGTATCATTATTCTCATACTTATCACGCTCTAATTTTGCTGGACCTAAGACATTAACAATATCTTCGTCTGTAACTTTAACATTATACTCTTCTTCCAACGCAATACATTTTGCAGTATTACGAACAACCTGAGCAATTTTTTTCTCTAAACCACGAACACCAGATTCTCTTGTATATCCTTCAACAATTTTTTCAATTTGCTTTTTGCCAATAACAATTTGCTTGTCATCTAATCCATGTTCTTTTATTTGTTTTGGAACCAAATGTTGTTTCGCAATTT
The DNA here is from genome assembly GCA_946480635.1 of uncultured Flavobacterium sp. The sequence continues at coordinate 5,081 of CAMLKV010000046.1, read as the reverse complement.
CTACTTTTTCCTCAATGGTATAACCTGTCATAGTTATAATTTCCATACGGTCACGTAAAGCAGGTTGCACATTTGCAATATTATTTGAAGTAGCAATAAACATGACTTTAGACAAATCAAATCCCATTTCAAGGAAGTTATCATAAAATTCCTTGTTTTGTTCAGGATCCAATACTTCTAACAATGCAGATGATGGATCTCCATGATTGCTTACTGACAATTTATCAATCTCGTCAAGTATAAAAACCGGATTTGAAGTTCCTGCCTTTTTAAGACTTTGAATGATTCTTCCAGGCATAGCACCAATATAAGTTTTTCTATGTCCACGGATTTCAGCTTCATCACGTAAACCTCCTAATGACATTCGAACATATTCTCTTCCCAATGCTTCTGCAACTGATTTACCAATTGATGTTTTACCAACTCCCGGAGGTCCAGTTAAACACAAAATTGGAGATTTCATATCGTTACGAAGTTTAAGCACAGCAAGGTGCTCAATAATTCTCTTTTTAACATCATCAAGACCAAAATGATCTCTATCTAATATTTTTTGAGCACGCTTTAAATCAAAATTATCTGTCGAATATTTATTCCAAGGTAATTCTAAAAACAACTCTAAATAATTTCTTTGAATTCCAAAATCAGGAGAGTTTGGATTAGTGCGTTGTAATTTAGAAATCTCTTTATCAAAATGTTTTCTGGTTTTTGCATCCCAGTTCATTTCGTTAGCTTTATTACGCATTTCTTCTATTTCTGCTTCATGCGAAACACCACCCAATTCTTCTTGAATGGTTTTCATTTGTTGCTGTAAGAAATATTCACGTTGCTGCTGATCTAAATCAAAACGTACTTTAGACTGAATATCATTCTTCAATTCTAATTTTTGAAGCTCAACATTCATGTGTTTTAGCGTTTGAAGTGCTCTTTCCTTTAAATCATGAATTTCTAACAACTCTTGTTTTTCCTGAGCTGTTAAATTCATATTCGAAGAAACGAAGTTTACTAAAAAAGGATTACTCTCAATATTCTTTATAGCAAAAGTCGCTTCAGTAGGGATATTTGGACTCTCTTTAATAATTTGAATCGCTAACTCTCTTATTGAATCAATTATAGCTGGAAACTCTTTGTCTTTTTCTTTTGGTCTTACCTCAGGAACCTCTTTGATTGTAGCTTTTAAATAAGGTTCTGTTGCTGTTACTTTATCTATTTCAAAACGCTTTTTACCTTGAAGAATTACAGTAACATTGCCATCAGGCATTTTTAAAATTCTAAGAATTCTAGCTACTGTTCCTACTTTGTTGATTTGTGATTCATTAGGATCTTCATCTTCTTCATTTTTTTGAGAAACTACCCCTATGATTTTATCTGAAGCATTAGCATCATTTAATAATTTGATAGATTTATCTCTACCTGCCGTAATAGGAATAACAACCCCCGGAAATAACACAGTATTTCTTAGTGGAAGAATGGGCAAATCTGAAGGAAGCTCTTCATTATTCATTTCCTCCTCATCTTCGGGAGTTAATAAAGGAATTAAATCGGCTTCAGTATCGATTTCTTGAAGTGACAAACTGTCAAGTGTGATAATTTTTTGTTGAGACATATATAATTTAGGTCATTTTGTCATTAAACACAGAAAGTCATTATGCAAAGTTATTACATTAAAAACAATCATCTTACTGAAAATCAATAAATAAACTATTTATTTTAATTTTCAACATAGTTATAAGACAAGTTTTATGCCATAAAAAAATCCCGAAAATTCGGGATTAATTTTTTTTCTAAAAAAACTTTTATGGAATAGTCGAAATAGTGTAATGTACATTTGTAAACACCCCGTTAGAAAGCACCTTTGTTCCAATTACTTGCTGTGTATTTTCATCCAATAAATAAACATTCGCATTAAAATTACCAGAAATAATTTGATTTTGAGCATCGTTAGAAGTAACTGTAATCTGTCCTTGATTATTAAATGCTTGATTAGGATTAAAAGAAAGATAAGCGTTTTGAGTATTTGCATCTTCTATATAACTAACCGTCCCAACACCAGTATTAGCTGGAGGATCTACTGTTAAAGCATAATTATTTGAAACGTGTTCAAAAAATTGCAGAGAAACCGCTTTTGAAGAAGTACCATTGTTCAAATTTCCTGAAATTGTATATGAAACCACCTGCCCTGCTGGAGTAGTTTGTATACTTTTTATAGCTACAACTTCATTTGCTGTAAATGTTTGTCCGTCAAAATCTACTTTAAATTGTGAAGAAACTGTTGGATTAGCAGAGGGAGGAATTCCTCCTTCATAAGGTTCAATATCAGTCGAGCAAGAAGCCAAAGAAAAAAAGGCTACTAAAGCGGTAAACTGAAATATTCTTTTTGTTAAGTTCATGATTTTGAGTTTAAATTTTTGCAAATATATAATTTTTTATGACTTTTTGTTAGGAACCCTTAATAATAGAACAAGTCCTATAACAAAGAAAATTCCTAAAAAAACAATTGAATTTCTCATAGATCCTGTCACTTGATCTATTATTCCATATACTGACATACCAATTACGATTGCTACTTTTTCAGTAACATCATAAAAACTAAAATAAGAAGCTGTATCTGTGGTTTCTGGTAAGAATTTCGAATATGTTGAACGAGCAATTGACTGAATTCCTCCCATAACTAAACCTACAAAACCTGCAGTAGCATAAAATTCATTGGGAGTTTCAACAAAATAAGCAAAGCAACACAAAACTGCCCAAAAAGCATTTAAAAAAATCAATACATTAATGTTTCCAAACTTACCTGAAGCTCTTGATGTAAAAAAAGCTCCTACAACTGCAACCAACTGTATAAGCAATATACTTATTATTAAACCAGTTGTTGCCTGACTTTCAGAATCCCAAGCAATTTCTTCAGCTCCAAAATAAGTTGCTACTAACATAACAGTTTGGACAGCCATTATAAAGACAAAATAGCTGGCTAAATATCTTTTTAAAACAATATTCTTTTTAACATCTTTCCAAACTAATCTTAACTCTTTAAAACCATCTAAAATAACTGCTCTAGTCACTTTGTGACCTGTTGAAACTCCTTTAGGGAGATAGTAATACGTAATATGACTAAAACCTATCCACCATATTCCTACCATTAAAAATGAATATCTCATCATTTTCATTTTTTCTTCATCAGGTACAAGCATCACCATGGCAAGATTTATAATAAGCAAGATTGTACTTCCAATATATCCCATCGAAAATCCTTTAGCACTTACTTTGTCTTGCTGTTCAGGAAAAGCAATATCTGGAAGATATGAGTTATAAAACACTAAACTTGCCCAAAATCCAATCAACCCAAATAAATAAACTGTATAACTAATAAAGAAATTTTCAACATTAAACCAATACAATCCTATACAAGAAATTCCTCCCATATAACAAAAGAAACGAAGGAAGGATTTCTTATTTCCAACATAATCAGCAATACCGGAAAGGATTGGAGAAATAAAAGCAACGATTAGAAAAGCAAGAGCAGTAACAAAAGTTATCATTGCTGTATCTTTAAAATGATAACCATATACATCTACATAATTATTACCTCTTATTTTGAATAATGCATTATAGAATATTGGAAAAATCGCCGAAGCAATTACTAAGCTATATACTGAATTTGCCCAGTCATAAAAAGCCCAAGCATTTAATAATTTTTTATCTCCTTTTTGAAGTTGTGGCATAATTTAAATTTTAAAATAAAAAAACCACGCCATAAAGCGTGGTTCGAAAATACTATTATTTTATTTAAAAACAATCTTCTTACTTAAAAACAACTCCAAATTTAGCTGCCTCTGCTTTAGCCTCAGGCAATAGCTTTTTTAATTCGTTGATACGTGTTTGATTGCTTGGGTGTGTACTTAAAAATTCTGGAGGAGCCTGTCCTCCTGCTTGAGCCGACATTCTTTCCCAAACAAAAACTGCATTTTCTGGATTATAACCTGCAATAGCCATCAATGTTAAACCTATCATATCTGCTTCACTTTCATGACTACGACTAAAAGGCAACATTCCTCCTACTTGACTTCCCACTCCATAGGCTTGCATCCATAATTGTTGACTTTCAGCAGATTTACCCTGTGTAGCAACAGCAACTCCTACAGCACCAGCTTGTTGAAGCAACCCTGCACTCATACGTTGCTGCCCATGATTCGCAAGTGCATGAGCAACTTCGTGTCCCATAACAGCTGCCATACCAGCATCATCTTTGGTAATTGGCAAAATACCTGTGTAAAAAACTATTTTTCCTCCTGGCATACACCAAGCATTTACTTCTTTACTATCAACTAAATTATACTCCCATTTGTAATCTTTTAGATACGTTGGTTTTCCATTTGCAGTTAACCATCTTTCTGCTGCAGTTTTAATTTTCATACCTACTGCCTCAACTCTTTGAGCATCTTTAGTCCCTTTAATTACTTTATTTTCTGATAAAAATTGATTATACTGCTGAAATGCAGACGGAAATATCTCACTGTCAGGAACTAATGCCATTGTACTTTTTCCTGTAAAAGGATTTGTTGCACACGAGTAAGTTAATGCTGCAAATCCTATTGCTGCAACTATCAATTTTGTCTTCATACTTGTTTATTTTATTGTAGTAAAATTAATTCATTTTTTAGAAACCTTAAGCGATAACTAAAACATTTTTATGATTATTTTATGAAACAAAGTTTATACCAAAACGCAAAAAAAAGCTAAATTGCATAGCATTTTAATACAATAATTTTGAAAACCAAAAAAAAAGAAGGAATTCATGTTCCTAAAACTATCATTTATACTGTAAAGATTATTGAATTTTTTTCTAAAGATTTAGTTACTAAAGTTGGAGCCAAAATATTTACAACACCAATAAAACATAAGACGCCCAAACGAGAATTTGAAATGGATAAAAATGCTATAAAAGAAAAAGTTTTTATTCCAAAAATTAATAAAAGTATTATAGTTTACCATTATGGTGATAGCCCTAAAAAAGTTCTTTTAGTACATGGATGGTCAGGAAGAGGTACTCAATTAGTAAAATTTGCAGATGAACTTGTAAGTAA
>CAMLKV010000045.1 GCA_946480635.1 uncultured Flavobacterium sp. | reverse complement strand
GAAATTTTTAATGGTAGAAAAGCAATCGTGCCAGTTACTATAATTGGCCTTTTGGCTATTTTAGGATATAATATTTCACCATATAATCACTTAGGAGCTTTCTATAACAATATGATGTTTGTGGACAAGTTTTCTGTAGCATTTACAAGCTTGTTCATTATAATAACTATATTTTTGATTGCGTTAGGCCATGAGTTTTATAAAGATCAAGCCACTAAAATCTCTGATTATGTAGCTATAAAAGTTTTTCTTTTAGCTGGCGCTGTGGCAATGGTGTCGTTTGGTAACTTGTCAATGTTTTTCTTAGGAATTGAGATTTTATCAATTTCTCTATATGTATTAGCGGCTAGTAATCGTTTAAACTTAAGAAGTAATGAAGCAGGTATGAAGTACTTTTTAATGGGATCGTTTGCTTCTGGAATTATACTTTTTGGAATTTGCTTGTTGTATGGTGCAACAGGGAGTTTTGATTTAATGACTATGTTCCAAATTACACACACTATGAACTACCCTCAATGGTATTTTATTGGAATTGCTTTTTTGGTAATTGGAATGTTATTTAAAATAGCGACAGTGCCTTTCCATTTTTGGGCGCCTGATGTTTATGAAGGATCTCCTGCTTTAACTACGGCTACCATGAGTACTTTGGCAAAAATTGTTGCCATGGCTGCTTTATATAAAATTGTGGTTTTAATGATTCCAGCTCAAACGTATTCGTTTCAATTAATAATTGTTTGTGTTGCTATTGCCTCAATGATTGTTGGAAATATTATGGCATTACGCCAAAACAATGTTAAGCGTATGTTTGCTTTTTCTGGTATTTCACATGCCGGTTTTATGCTAATGGTGTTGTTAGTAGCTAATAATTCTGCGGGTGTTTTATTGTATTATGCGGCGGCTTATGCCATTGCAGGTATAGCTTTCTTTGCAGTTGTATTATATGTTACTAAAGGAAAAGATAATGAGACTATAGATTTGTTTAACGGGTTTGGTAAATCACATCCTATTTTGGCTGCGGTTTTAACAGCTTCATTATTATCAATGGCTGGAATTCCAATTCTTTCAGGTTTCTTTGCTAAATTTTTCCTTTTAAACCTAGTGATGCATACAGGATGGCTAGTTCTAGTTGTGGTAGCGATTGTAAGTTCTATTATTAGTGTTGGCTATTATTTTAAAATAATATTGGCTATGTATACAAAAGAAGGTTCAAATGAGCTACCCAAGGTGCCTTTTGTGTACCAATTTGTAGCTGTATTAGCCTTGGTTGTTAATATAGCTTTAGGTTTGTTTCCAAGTGTAGTGTATAATTTGTTAGGGTAAATACTTTAACGATATAAATAAAAAAAGCCTGTTGAGACAACAGGCTTTTTTTATTTATTATCCTCAGCATACCATTCGGCAAATGAGGTTTCAGTTTCTTGTAGTCGTAAGGAATGTAGTTGCACACTCTCTGGTAAGCGTTTTTTAATCTTTGCTGCAAAATCAATGACCATGTTTTCACTAGTGGGTTGATAATCTACTAAAATAACATGGTGTCCACGATCTTTAAGCTCGTTTGCAAGCTCAATATGTGGAGTTGTAGCATTGAATACTGTAGCGTGATCAAAAATGTCTACAATGTCTTCTTTTACAATTTTCTTTAAATCAGAAAAATCGATTACCATACCATATTTTACATTATTTCTGTCTGTAATTGGTGTTCCAATCACAGTAACCGAAAGTTTGTAACTATGACCGTGAACGTTTTTACATTTTCCGTCATAACCAAATAGTGCATGTCCGGTTTCAAAATTAAATTGCTTTGTAATTCGAATTTTACTCATGATATAAATACTTGTTGCAAAGGTATAAAAAAAGAAAGCGCTCGCAATGCGAACGCTTTATACTTTAAGTTTCTTAAAGACTAAGCTTCAAATGGAACTACAGAAACAAAAGATTTGTTTTCACCTTTTTTCTGGAATTTCACAACACCGTCAACTTTAGCATGTAAAGTGTGATCTTTACCCATGTAAACATTTTCACCTGGATTGTGTTTAGAACCTCTTTGTCTTACAATGATATTACCAGCAATTGCAGCTTGTCCACCAAAAATCTTAACACCTAAACGTTTCGATTCTGATTCTCTACCATTCTTCGAACTACCGACACCTTTCTTGTGAGCCATGATGTATTGGTTTTATAAGTTAATATTATTCGTTAGTATCTTCTTTTTTAGCTTTAGTTGCTTTCTTTTTAGGAGCAGCTTCTTCTGTTGCTACTTCAGCTTTAGGAGCAGCTTCTTTTTTAGGAGCAGCTTTTTTAGCGCCTGTTGCAGAAATTCCTTCAACTAAAATTTGTGTAAGATACTGTCTATGACCGTTTCTCTTTTTGTAACCTTTTCTTCTTTTCTTTTTGAAAACAATTACTTTATCACCTTTTAAGTGTTGTAACACTTTAGCTTCTACTGAAGCACCTTCTATAGCTGGGGCGCCTAAAGTTACGTTTCCGTTATCGTCTAATAAAAGAACTTTGTCAAAAGAAACTTTTGATCCTTCTTCATTAGCCAAACGGTGAACATAAACCTTTAAGTCTTTGCTTACTTTAAATTGTTGCCCTGCTATCTCTACGATTGCGTACATAACAATGATGTTTAATTAAAATTTTAAGTGTGCAAATATACAACTATTTATGAAACCAACAAGTTAGCTTTTAAAAAAATAGACTTTTGTTAAATTTATAGATGTAAACGATTAAAAAAGTTATTTTTGATGTAACATTTTTGGAATGTAATAGACTAAAAAACAAAACTATTTATTAATTTTTATGAAAAGATCATTAATGGCGTTAGGTTCACTATTTCTTTTAGGAGGTACAGCAATGGCGCAAAAAGTAGAGTTTCAAGAGTACACACTTGACAACGGATTGCATGTAATTTTGCATCAGGATAAATCGGCACCAGTGGTAATTACATCGGTAATGTATCATGTTGGAGCAAAAGATGAAAACCCTAATCGTACAGGATTTGCACACTTTTTTGAACATTTATTGTTTGAAGGGACTAAGAACATTGGCAGAGGGGAATGGATGAAAATGGTTTCATCAAATGGAGGAACAAACAATGCGAATACCACTGATGATAGAACATATTATTATGAAGTTTTCCCATCAAATAATTTGGAACTTGGTTTGTGGATGGAATCAGAAAGATTAATGCATCCAGTAATTAATCAAGTTGGAGTTGATACTCAAAATGAAGTTGTTAAAGAAGAAAAAAGACTTCGAGTAGATAATCAACCTTATGGAAATATTTTAGCTGAAGTTAAAAAGAATATTTTCAAAAAACATCCTTATCGTTGGGCAACTATTGGTTCTATGGAACATTTAGACGCAGCAACTTTAAAAGAATTCCAAGATTTTAATGCAAAATTCTATGTACCTAACAATGCAGTTCTTGTGGTGGCAGGTGATTTTGAATTTGCGAATGCATCAAAATGGATCAATCAATATTTTGGGCCAATTAAAAAAGGAGCTGATATCAAAAGAGAAACTTTTGTAGAAGATCCAATTACTGAAACAATAAAAGCTACTTATCAAGATCCAAACATTCAAATTCCTATGTTGGTTGCTTCGTATAGAACACCATCGATGAAAACTCGTGATGCTAGAGTTTTAGATATGATTTCTACTTATTTAAGTGATGGAAAAAGTTCTAAGTTGTACAAAAAAATTGTTGACGACAAGAAAATGGCTTTACAAATTGGAGCTTTAAGTTTTTCTCAAGAAGATTATGGTACTTATATATTATATGGTTTACCAATGGGGGCTAATACTACAGAAGGATTGTTGAAAGAAATTGACGAAGAGATTGCAAAAATTCAGACAGAATTAATTTCTGAAAAAGACTTTCAAAAATTACAAAACAAATATGAAAATCAATTTGTAAGTAGTGTAGCTAATGTTGAAGGGATTGCAGAAAATCTTGCTTCATTCTACCTATTATATGGTGATGTGAATTTAATTAATACAGAAGCAGATATGTATCGCTCAATCACACGTGAAGAAATTCGTGATGTTGCAAAAAAATATCTAAACTCAAACCAAAGATTAATTTTAGATTACATCCCTGCTAAAGATAAAGCTCAAAACTAAGAACATGAAGAATTCAATTATATTACTTTCAAGCTTGTTTTTTACTTTTACAACTATGCAAGCACAAAACGACAGACCACAACCAAAACCAGGACCATCTCCAACAGTAAATGTAGGGAAGCCCCAAAAATTTACTTTGCCAAATGGATTAAAAGTAATGGTGGTTGAAAATCATAAATTACCAAGGGTTTCATTTAATTTAAGTATAGACAACGCACCATTTGCCGAAGGAGCAAAAAAAGGTGTTGATGATTTAACAGGAGCATTGATAGGAAACGGAACTAAAACTATCTCTAAAGAGGCTTTCAATGAGGAAGTTGATTTCATGGGAGCAAGTGTAGATTTTTCTGCCAATGGAGGATATGCTTCAGGATTGTCTAAATATGCTGGGAGAGTTTTAGAACTTTTAGCTCAGGGAGCATTAGAGCCTAATTTTACTCAAGAAGAATTAGATAAAGAAAAAGCTAAACTTATCGAAGGACTTAAATCTGGTGAGAAGAGTGTTGCAAGCGTAGCTTCAAGAGTAGAAAATGTTTTGGCTTTCGGGAAAAACCATCCAGCAGGAGAATTTTTAACAGAACAATCAATTAACAACGTTTCTTTAAACGATGTTGTTCAGCATTACAACACATATTTCGTTCCAGAAAATGCATATTTAGTTGTTATTGGAGATGTTAAGTTTGCTGATGTAAAAGCAAAAGTTGAAAAAGCTTTCGAGACTTGGGACAAAGCTTCTGCTCCAAACTTAAGTTACAATGACCCAAAAAATGTTCAGTACACACAAATCAATTTTGTTGATATGCCAAATGCTGTACAGTCTAACATTTCATTTGTGAACACAGTTAGCCTAAAAATGACTGATAAAGATTTCTTTGCTGCAATTTTAGCAAACCAAATTTTTGGAGGTGATTTTAATAGCTACCTAAATATGAACCTTCGTGAAAAACATGGATGGACTTATGGAGCAAGATCAACAATAAAAGGGAATAAGTATATTACTAAATTCACAGCTTCTGCTCAGGTTCGTAATGCAGTTACTGATAGTGCAGTAGTTGAATTAATGAAGGAAGTGAAAAGAATAAGAACTGAAAAAGTTACTGATAAAGTTGAAAGATGTTAAAGCAGCATATATTGGAAACTTTGTAATGCAAATCGAAAAGCCAGAAACGGTGGCTCGTTATGCTCTTCAAACAGAAACTCAAAAATTACCAGCTGATTTCTACGAAAACTATATTAAAAGTATTAATGCAGTAACAATAGATGAAGTTATGGCTGCAGCTAAAAAATATTTCATGGCAGACAATGCAAGAATTGTTGTTGTTGGAAAAGGTAGCGAAGTTGTTCCTGCTTTAGAAAAAACTAAAATTCCTATGTTCTTCTTTGACAAATATGGAAATCCAGTTGAGTGACTAAAAAAGCTGATGCAAAAGTAACTGTTCAATCTATTGTGGATAATTACATCAATGCAATTGGAGGAATAAAAGCGGTTTCTGATGTTAAAACAGTAGCTACTTTTGCGAAAGGAAGTGTTCAAGGCCAAGCAATAGATTTTAATACAAAAGCTGCGACAAAAGGCGGATTTGCATTAGACATGTCTTTGCCAGCAATGGGAATGACTATTGTAAAGCAAAGAGTAAACGATAAAACTGCTTATATAGAACAACAAGGAAACAAAAAAGTAATTGAAGGTGAGGATTACAAATTGATGAAATCTCAATTACATCCATTTGCTGAGTTGTATTTTATAGATAATCCTGCTGTTACTTTTACAGGAATAGAAAAAATCAACGATGTAGATGCATATGTAATTAAAACTCCTAAATCTCGTTTTTTCTATGATATGAAAACTGGTTTGAAAATTGCTGTTGAAAAAGAGCAAAAGCAAGGAGAGCAAACAATGAAAACGATGCTTTACTATGCAGATTATAAAGATGTAAAAGGAGTTAAATATCCTTTCAAAATGACTCTAGAAGCAGGAATGCCAATTGAGCTTAATGTTTCTGAAGTTAAGGTTAATGAAGGGGTTACAGATACTGATTTTCAATAAAAATTATTAAAATAGTTTCTAAAAGCCGCTGTGTTTATTAAACATGGCGGTTTTTTTATATGCTCTTTTCAAATTCTGATTAACTTTGCAACTCAATTTTTACCAATGATTTTAACAGATACTCATACACATTTATATTCTTCTCAATTTGCTGAAGATAGAAACGAAATAATCCAAAAAGCAATTGATAAAGGAGTTAGTCGTTTTTTTATCCCAGCAATCGATTCAACATATGCGCAAAGAATGTTTGATTTAGAAGAGCAATATCCTGATAATGTTTTTTTAATGATGGGCTTACATCCTTGTTATGTAAAAGAAAATTACGAAGACGAATTACAGTTTGTTGAAGATCAATTTGCAAAAAGAAAGTTTTTTGCAGTTGGCGAAATTGGAATTGATCTGTATTGGGATAAAACCACACTCGAAATACAAAAAATAGCTTTTCAAAGACAAATACAATTGGCTAAGAAATATAAATTACCAATTAATATTCATTGCCGAGATGCTTTCGACGAAATCTTTGAAGTGTTAGAACTTGAAAAATCAGATGATTTATTTGGGATTTTTCATTGCTTTTCTGGGGATTTTGAACAAGCAAAAAAAGCGATTTCTTATGGAATGAAATTAGGAATAGGTGGAGTAGTTACCTTCAAAAATGGTAAGATAGATCAATTCATTAATCAAATCGATTTAAAACATATTGTTCTCGAGACCGATGCTCCTTATTTGGCGCCAGCTCCGTACCGAGGAAAACGAAATGAAAGTAGTTATGTGACTCTTGTTGCGCAAAAACTATCAGAACTTTATGGGCTTCCTGTAGAAGAAATTGCAAGGATTACTACACAAAACTCTAAAGATGTATTTGGAATATAAGGTTTTCATAACTTAAATTTCAAAAAAAAATTGTTCATTTGTAAGTATAAAACCACCGAAATGCAAAAATTCGATGCCATTCGACCGTATTATGATGCCGAGGTAAATCAGGCTTTGCAAAATGCCGTTAATCATCCTATAATGAAAGCGATGATGAATTTTACTTTTCCTGATGTTGAAGAAGAAGTTTGGCAAAACCAATTAAGAAAAACACATTCCATAAGAGATTTTCAATGTAATTTTATTTATGAAGCGATTCAAAAAGTAATTCAAAAAAGCTCTGATGGATTGACTACTTCTGGTTTTGAAAAACTAGAGCCTAATACTTCGTATTTGTTTATTTCCAATCACAGAGATATTATTTTAGACACATCATTGCTCAATATTGCTTTGTTCGATCACGGCTTAGTAATGACAGCATCTGCTATTGGAGATAATTTGGTTAAAAAAGATTTCTTGCGTTCGCTTTCAAGATTAAATAGAAATTTCATTGTTCAAAGAGGATTACCTCCAAGAGAATTATTACAAAGCTCACATTTAATGTCTGAATATATTGAGCAGTTACTGCTTCGTGAAAACAGATCAGTGTGGATAGCACAAAGAGAAGGAAGAACAAAAGATGGTAATGACGCAACTCATACTGGAGTGTTGAAAATGTTAGCGATGGCTTCTGGGAAAAGAGATGTGATAGATTATTTTAAAGAAATTAAAATTGTTCCCATATCTATTTCTTACGAATATGATCCAACTGATGCTTTAAAAATGCCTCAGCTTATGGCCGAAGCTAATCAAGAAACATATGTGAAAGGTTCTAATGAAGATTTCAACAATATTATAAGTGGAATCATTGGCCAAAAAAAAGGAATCCATATCCATGTTGGTGATATACTAGAAGAAGAGCTTGATCTCATCAAGCAAGAAAATAGTAATACGGCAAAGCAAATTCAAGCACTAACACAAGTTATAGATGAATCTATTTTGAAGTTCTATAGGTTGTGGCCTACAAATTTCATTGCGTATGATGTTTTGCATGAAACCAATAAATTTTCAGACAGATACACTGAACAGGAAAAATCACTTTTTTTGCGTCGTTTGGAGATGAGAATTGATGGTAAAAATGATCAAATGAAGGAAAGTTTTTTAGCCATGTATGCTAATCCAGTAGTTAACAAAATGAAATATAATGCAATCAAAGCCTAATATTCTCCTAATTTATACCGGTGGTACCATTGGGATGGTTAAAGATTTCGAAACTGGAGTTTTAAAAGCATTTAACTTTAGTAAATTGTTAAAAAACATTCCCGAATTAAAATTGTTAGATTGTAATATTTCGACTATCTCTTTCGAAACGCCAATTGATTCTTCAAATATGAATATTGAAGAATGGATAAAATTGGCTAACATAATTAAGGATAATTACGACGGTTATGATGGTTTTGTAGTACTTCATGGTTCAGATACTATGTCTTATTCGGCATCAGCTTTAAGCTTTATGCTTGAAAACTTATCTAAACCTGTTGTTTTTACGGGTTCTCAATTGCCAATAGGTGATTTACGAACAGATGCCAAAGAGAATCTTATTACCGCAATTCAGGTTGCTTCACTACAGGAAAAAGGAAAATCTGTTATTGCAGAAGTTTGTTTATATTTCGAGTACAAATTGTACAGAGGTAATAGAAGTACAAAAATAAGTGCTGAACATTTTAATGCATTTGCTTCTCCCAACTTTCCTTCTCTTGCAGAATCTGGTGTTTTCCTAAAAGTAAATGAAGAATTGTTGGCTAAACCTTCGGTAAAAAAACTTGAAGTTCATACACAATTTGATGATCATGTTGCTGTGGTAAAAATTTTTCCGGGTATTAATGAGAGTGTTATGAAAGCTATTCTTTCTGCAGAAAATCTGAAAGGTATTGTTTTGGAAACTTATGGTTCGGGTAATGCTCCAACTGAAGATTGGTTTATAAATTTACTTTCTGAAGCCATTAAGAGTGGAATTCAAATTGTAAATGTGACACAATGTTCTGGAGGTAGTGTAAATATGGGTCACTATGAAACTAGTTCACAACTAAAACAAATTGGTGTTATTTCAGGAAAAGATATTACTACAGAAGCCGCTATTACAAAGCTTATGTATTTGTTGGGGCAAAAAGTATCTCCAAATGTTTTCAAAACAATTTTTGAGACTTCTTTGAGAGGAGAAATGGAATAAATAGAGAGGTGTCCGAGTGGTTGAAGGAGCAAGCCTGGAAAGTTTGTATGTGGGCAACTGCATCGAGGGTTCGAATCCCTTTCTCTCTGCAAAAAAGTAAAGTCAAAACGCCAGTTTTGGCTTTTTTTATATTTAACTATTTGGTAACCTTCGTTATGTAATATGTTTTTAACTTTAATTTATCAAATTGTATGATTATGAAAACGTATTATTTTTACATAGCACTTGTTTTATTGGGAGGTTTTTTACTTGTTCGCTTTCTATATCTTAAAAATGAAAAAGACAAAAAGGAGCTTGAAGAGAAGTTAAATGAAGACTATAAAAAAATTCAGGAAATTGAAATTAACGACAAAGATATGATTAACTAAGATTTGTTGTTTAATAATGAAAAAAGAGAGCCAATTTGGCTCTCTCTTGTTTTATTCTGATTTTTTCTCTTCCGTCTTCTTTTCTTGTGATAAAGGTGATCCTACTGGAATGTCACATCTATGTCCTGGTTGACCATGTGCTGGATTCATGCCTGGAGCAGTCGTAGCAGTGTTTCCTGTTGAAAGCAAAGCTGGGGTAGTGTTGTTTTGTGGTGTAATCGCTCCATCTTTTGAAACATTTGCAGGTGTAACTGTCATGCCTAATCCGTTATCTTTACTTGTGGTTGTGTTTGCGGTGTTGGGTTTCGAATTTAAAGGTGCTCCAACAGCAATATCACATCTGTGTCCTGGTTGTCCATGGGGCGGATTCATTCCTTTTGGAGTTTTAACAGGTTGAGTTGTTACTACTTGATTTTGTATTTGTATAGGTTGCCCTGTAGGATTCACTTGAGTTGTTTGCGCCCCTGTTTTTGAGTTTAAAGGAGCTCCTACAGCAATATCACATCTATGGCCAGGTTGACCATGTGCTGGATTAATTCCGACTGTAGTACTTAGTGTACTATTATTTGTTGGTGTTTGTATTGTGCT